>JAHFBX010000105.1 GCA_023249815.1 Candidatus Eiseniibacteriota bacterium | reverse complement strand
CGGGGCGCGCGTCGGCCACGCGATCCTCGACAAGTACGTGCGCGTCGGCGCCGGCGCGGTCGTGGGTGAGGGGACGGGGGAGGGCGATCCCGCGCTCGACTGGCTCGCGGGCCTGACGCTCGTGGGCAAGGACTCGTGGCTGCCCGAAGGCGGGCGCGTGCGCCGGCCGAGCTCGATCGGCGTCGGCGGCCGCTACGAGGACTTCCGAGACGGACTGCTCGACGCCAACACCGTGGTGCCGAACCGTCGCTGGTTCGAGGAACTCCCGTGAGTGGACGCTACGCGTTCATCCTCGCCGGCGGCGTCGGGAGTCGCCTGTGCCTGCTCTCCGAGCGGCGCGCGAAGCCCGCGGTGCCGTTCGGCGGCAAGTACCGGATCATCGACTTCACGCTGTCGAACTGTGTGAACTCGGGCATCTTCGACGTGGGCGTGCTCACGCAGTACCGGCCCACGTCGTTGAACCAGCACATCGGCATCGGGCGGCCGTGGGACCTGGATCGCACGCGCGGCGGCATCCAGCTCCTGCAACCGGCGCCCGGCCTGTCCGCGAGCGACTGGTACCAGGGCACCGCCGACGCCATCTACCAGAACATCGTGCACCTGAAGCGCCGCCGCACCGACGAGGTGCTGATCCTCTCCGGCGACCACGTCTACCAGATGGACTACAACGTGCTCTACGCGTTCCATCGCCGGAACCACGCGCGGCTCACCGTGGCGGTGACCGAGGTGCCCGAGGCCGAGGTGGACCAGTTCGGCATCCTGGAGGCCGACGCGCGTGGCCGCGTGACCGCGTTCAAGGAAAAGCCGAAGGGGCCGGTGACCTCACGGCTGGCGTCGATGGGCGTGTACCTGTTCGACCGCGAGGCGCTGATCCGCTGGCTCGTCGAGGACGCGGTGATGGCGGAGTCCTCGCACGACTTCGGCAAGGACCTGTTGCCGCGCATGGTCGCGCGCGACGAGGCCGTGTTCGCGTACCGCTTCCCCGGGTACTGGCAGGACGTGGGCACGCTGGATTCCTATTACCGCGCCAACCTCGAGTTCCTGCAGCCCACGCCGCCGTTGGATCTCACCGACCCCGAATGGGTGGTGCATACGCAGACCGCGGACCGGCCGCCCGTGCGCGTCGAGACCGGCGCTCGCGTGTCCCGAAGCCTGCTCGCGAATGGCTGCGCCGTGGGCGGCGAGGTGGTGAACTCGGTGCTGTTCCCGGGCGTGGTCGTCGAGCGCGGCGCCGTCGTGAGAGACAGCATCGTCATGCACGACACCGTGGTGGGGGCGGAAGCGAAGCTCCACCGCGCCATCGTGGACAAGGAGGTGCGCATCGGACGCGGCGCGCACGTCGGTCACGGCGAGGACAACGCCCCGAATCGCGCCTGCCCCGAGCACCTCTGGAGTGGCCTCGTCGTGGTCGGCAAGCGTGCGCGGCTTCCCGATGGCCTGACGGTCGGCCGCAACGCACGCATCGGAGCGAGCGTCGTGGAGGAGGACTTCACCGCCCCGGTCCCCGCCGGAGGCGTCGTGGACGGTCCGGAGAGCATGCACTGAGGGAGGGCTCGGGCGCGGAACGCTGCGAGCCGCTCGATCAGGCCGGCAGTCGCAACACCTGCCCCGGAACGACCCGTGTGCTCCGGAGCTTGTTGAGCTTGCGCAACGCTTCGACGCTGACGCCGTGACGGCCGGCGATCTCGGTGATCGTCTCGCCCGCCTTCACCACGTGCGTGCCACGCGAGCGCGACTTCTTGGAGCCGTTCTCCTTCGCCTCACCGCCTGCCGGCTTGTCGAGTGACGCCGGATCCGGCGCCGGGGTCCTCGCCACCTTCGGGGTGGACTCGGGCGCGCGCGCCGCCTCGGCCGCGGGTGGCGTCACCACCGCCGTCGGCTTGCTCGTGGCCGAGGCCGGCGCGTCATCCTTGGAACGGATGCGCAGCCGCGTACCGGTGCGCACGCTCGCCGTCTTGATGCGGTTCCACTGGCGCAGGTCCGCGACCGGGACACCGTACTTCGAAGCGATCCCGCGCAGCGTTTCGCCGCGGCGCACGGTGTGCGTGATCCGCTCGATGGGCACACTGTTGCCATCGATGCGGCCCGGCAGGCCGATCTTCCGTTCGGGCACGTAGTCCGTGGACGTGCGCGGATCCTCGAAATCGGGGGCCAGCACCTCGGGCTTCGGCGACTTGAAGCTCGCCGGCACGGTGAGCATCATGCCGCGCCGCAGCGGACGACCACGACCCAGGTTGTTGACGCGCGCCAGCTCGGTCGGGCTCACGGAGTACTCGGCGGCGATCAAGCGCAGCGTCTCGCCCCGCCGCACGCGGTGACGCACCGTGAGGTTGACGCTCGGGAGCTCGGCGCCCTCCGCGAGGTTCCGCTGGATCGCCTCGCTCTTGCCCTCGGGGACGCGCACGGTCGTGATGCCGTTCGCGCCGCGCATCAACGTGGTGCGCGCCGATGGGTTCAGCTCCTTCAACTCCTCGTACGAGCAGCCCGCGAGCTTCGCGACCGCGCGCAGGTCCACGGCACCCTTCAACGCCACCTCGTCGAACTTCATAGGATCGTCCAGCTCGATGTCCGCGAAACCGTACTTCACCGGGTCCCGCGAGATAGCGAGCGCCGCCATGAATTGCGGCACATACTCCTCGGTCTGCTTGGGCAGGCGCAGCTCCCAGTAGTTCGTGGTGCCCTGGTACTTGATGGCGCGCATGACCGTGCCCTCACCGGCGTTGTAGGACGCCAGCGCCAGTGGCCAGTCGCCGAAGATGCCGTACAGGTGCTTCAGGTAGCGGGCCGCCGCGACGGTGGCCTTCTCCGGATCCTTGCGCTCGTCCACCCACTGGTTCACGTGCAGGCCGAACAGCTGCGATGTCGAGCGCATGAACTGCCACGGCCCCACCGCGGCCGCGTAAGAGCGCGCGTTCACGTTGAAGCCGCTCTCCACGAACACGAGGTGCACGAGATCGGGGGGCAGGCCTTCCTTCTGGAGCACGCTGCGGAACAGCTCCATGTAGCGGCCCGAGCGCTTGAGCCAGCGCTCGAACGTGCTGCGGCCGCCACCCGTGAAGAACGCGATATAGCGGAGCACGTCCGCGTTCATCTGGAGCTCGATGTCGTCCGCGGCGGGCTGGTTCAGCACCACCGCGTCGCCGTCGTTCGCGAGCTTCGACTCGCGCGGCTCGGGCGTGCGCGACGAGGCCGGCGGCGGTGACTCGGCCGGAGGCGCGGGATCCGCCTTCTTCTCGGCCGACGGAGGTGCCAGCGGATCGATCAAACGCGGTGCGTAGTGGTCGGAGGTATCCGCAGGGGCTTCGGCGGCACGCAGCAACTCCACCGGCGTGACGGCCAGGACGGCCGACGCCAGGAGCAGCGCGTGGATGCGGTTCCGAAGCTTCATCATCGGACCTCCTCGAACAAGTTCCGGGCCATCAAACCGAGTTTGGGACGGGGGCACGCTAATGGCCGCGGATGTGTTCTGCAATGAAGCTCTGTGTCAACTTGCAAGGAATCGCGGCCTCGGGGGCCAGCCAACTGCCATGGCCCCATCGGCGGGTGGTGGTATCTTGCAGGAGCCGTGCCACAAGCGCTTACAGCGTTGACACTTGCGAACCCGTTGGCTAGCTTGGGTCTGTAGTGGGACTCCGCGCCCAGCGGGGCCCCGGGTTTGCCTGGGGAGGGAGCCCCGTGACGAAATCCAGCCCAGCCGCCACCGACCATTGGGCGGTTTCCACCCGAACTCAGGGTGGGGTCCTCACTGCGGGCGCCGCGCTGCCGTGCATCGAGCTGGAGCTGCTGGGGATTCCGGTTGGCTTCACGCCGGCCGAGATCCAGAGCTGGCTGCGCGATCTCGGAGCGGTCGCGATCGAGACCTCGCGATCGGACGAACGCTCGCGTCCGATCCCGCAGCTGCTCCATCACGCGCTCACCGGGCTCCTGTTCTCGCAGACCGAGCTGTGGAGCCACACCGGCCAGCCGCTGCCGTGCGCCGCGGTGTTCGTGCATGGCCCCCAGGGTGTGGCGTTCGGTTGGGTCGGGCGCGCGCGCGTCGTGCTGCTCGTGAACGGCGAGCCGCACGAGCCACAGTGGGTGATCGTCCGCGACGAGGCGGGGCAGGAGGCCATGTCGGCGTCGCTCCCGGCGGACGCGCACGTGTTGCTCTCGCTCGAATACTGGCCCGAGGGCGAGGACGCGACCCAGGCACCCGCGTCGCTCGACGCGGAGTGGGGACAATCGTTCGCGAATCTCACGAGCGCGCGACCCGTGACACCCCCGCCCGCTCCTCAGCCCGCCGTGGTGGTTCCGGCCGACTCGCCGCCCTCCAAGCGAGCGGCTCGAGCGCCGGTCCCGCCGGAGGTGCCCGAGGGAGCGGTGCTGCCGACCGAGCAGCCCGGCCTGGCGCCCGATCCCTCCGCGGCGGCGCTCGATCGTCCGGACGCTTCACAGTCCGTGCCCTCCACCTACCACCCGTCCGCCGCCACGTTCGCGATGCCCGGCGTCCCCGGCCAGCCGAGGTCGGCCGAGTCCGCGATGGCTGCCGACGCGCAGCCGCTCATGATGATGCCGGGTGGAGGCGCGCACGAAGCGTCCGAGCCGTCGGCTGAGGGCGGTCATCCCGTCGGCCGATGGCTGTCGCGCATGATGGGATTCGCCAAGCGCGCGGTGCCGGGCGCGCAGGAGCGCGGCCAGGAACCTCCAGCGGAGCCGCGTGCCGCGCGACCTCCCGCGCTCGCGGGCGAGCGGACCCCACCACCGCCCGAGCCAATCGCGCCCGCGAGCGCCCCGGCGCCGGTCGCGGCCGCTCCACCGGTCGCGACGCCGGTCAATCTCCCTGTCGCGCCCGACATCGATGAGCCGCACGCGCTGCCGGCGCGAGGATCGCTGCGACCGGCGGCCGCGAGCGCACCCGTGACTCCGCCCGCGAAGCCGCCGTCGAAACCGATCGCGAAGCCGATCGCGCATCCGACCGCGACGCCGCCCGCAGGATCAGCTTTGGCAGCGCTCGGCGTACTCGCCGCGGCTGGCCTCGAGGAGATCCTCGGCGGCAGGAAGCTTGCGGGAGGGCGAACCGCCGCCGCGCCGCGCCTCGAGGGACTCACGGGTGTGGGTCCGCCGAGTGCTCCCGCGACGTCGTCGCTCCAGCCGCTCCTGGATCCTGACTCGGTGAGTCCCGTGAGCCCGCCGTACCCCGTGCTCGACGTCACGCGCGTGGCGCCCCCCCCGCGCGGACCGATCCAGATCGAACGCGAACCTGTTGGCGCGGACACGACGTTCGCGATCCCGCGCCTGCCCTCGCTCGGCACGCCGCGGCCGGTGCGCGTCGCCGTTCCGACCGCGAGCGACGCGCTTCGCGCCGGACCGTCCCCGCCCGCCATGGCCGCGCCGCCGCCACCCGTTCCGCGCGCGGGGAGCGTTCCGGCGCTACCCGAACCACCTGCGGACTTCCTCGCCGAGTTCGCGGCGTCCGCGGCCAGCAAGGTCGTCGCGCCAGCGCCTGCACCCGCCGCGAGCCCGCCTGCTTCACGCGTACCCGCGCCGGCAGCAGAGCACACGGCACCGGAACGCGTGTCGCCCGAGCCCACGCGCGAGCCGGTTCCCGAGGCGTCGCAGGCTTCGGGCGCTTCGAGCGCGCCGCCTCGACCCACTCCACCGCCGCCGCTTCCAAGCGTGCTGCGCGCGGCCGCGATCACGTCAGCCGCGCCTGCTGATGCCGCACCCATCGCAAGCGTCGTGGTGAAGGGCTCCGCCGTGCTTCGCGCGATCACCCTCGCCGAGCCGGTGACCATCTCCGAATCCGAAGCACCGACTCAGCTGCGCGAGCTGCCGCTGCCCGCCTCCGCTGAGGAGGCAGGGCCCGATGGCGTGCCCGAGGGCATGCTCGTCGCGACGCGCTCGACGGCGACGCGTGCACGGGGGCGCTCGCGTGCGACCTGGCCCGAGCTGGGGGAGTTCGAGTCCTACGCCGTGCCGCTCTGGCGACGACCGTGGGTGATCGGGCTCTTCGTCGCGGTGCTGTTCGGGGTGGGCTGGCTCGTGGGTCACTCGCAGACGCCGGACAACGATCTGAACGCCACTCCCATGTCACGACTGCTACGCAGCGTCGGATTGGGAGGCGCGCGGTTCACGGCGGTGGTGGACAGCGATCCGCCCGGCGCGTTCATCAACGTGGACGGCAAGCCCATCTCACGCCGCACGCCGTCCACGTTCGAGCTGCCGCCGGGTGCTCACCAGATCACGTTGTCCATGCCGGACCTGGGCGAGGTGGTGGTGCCCGTGAAGGGCTCCGCCGGTCAGCGCGTGAAACTGCTCGAAGCGCTGCACGGTTCGCTGGACGTCTCGGCGCTCGACCCGTCGCTCCCCGTCAAGATGATGCTCGACGGCGAGGCGAAAGGCTTCCTGCCGGTGCGCGTCGAGAAGCTCCCGCCGGGACTGCACGAGGTGCAGTTCAGCGGACCCAACATGCAGCCGTGGGGCCAGACGGTGAACATCGGCATCCGCCAGAACACCGAGCTCAAGGCTCGGCCGATGATGTCGCCGGCGACGGGCGTGCTTCAAGTCCAGGCCTCGCTCAACGACGAGGGCGGCACGGCGCCGCTCTCGGGTGCCACGGTCTACGTGGACGGCGAGGCCCGCGGGGCCACACCGCTCTCGCTCGAGCTGCCGCGCGGGCCGCACAGCCTGCGCGTGACGTTCCGCGGCGAGACGGCGCCGGTCCAGGTCATCGACCTGCCGGGCGGCAACAAGCGCTTTGCGTCGTTCCAGTTCGGACTCGACTCCGATCTGCCGCCGCTCAAGCTCTCGGCCAGCTACTCGGTGCTCTCGAACAAGAAGCCGACGCTCGTCGAGGCGTCGCTCGCAGGGCTCGACTGGCACGATGTGCGCGAGGCCTGGCTGCATGTGCGCACGGGAGAGGGCCTGTGGCGGCGCTACCAGATGACGATCAGCGAAGGGCCGAATGGCGCGCTGCTCTCTGCCGCGTTCCCGACGCAGTCGTTCGATGCGCAGGGCCGCGTGAGCTGGTACATGAGCGCGGCGACGGCGCAGGGAGACGAGTTCCACACCGAGATGCAGCGCTCGACGCGCTGACCACGCCGACGACGGTGGTGTGACCTCGGGCGACGGCGCCCACGACTCCCGAGGTGTGCCGGGCCGCGATCGCGGCCCGTTCCCGCGATACGTGCGACGGCATGCGACTCGCAGTCGCGACCCGCATGGGAGCGCGATTCGCGTTCGGCTTGGGCGGAGGCCTGTGGCTGGGACTCGCCGCCGCTCCGGCGTTGGGGGCGGGACCCGCGCTGGTCACGGCGGCGCTGGGACTCCTGCTCGCGTGCCTTCCGCGCATGGGGCTACCCGTGCTGATCCCGGCATTCCTCCTACTAGGGCTCGCCCGCGGAGGCGCCGCGGGTGCAGCGCACGACCACCGGGCGGCAGCGTTCCGCACGGGCGTCGGCACGTGGCGGCTGACGGCGCGCGTGGACGAGCCACCGAGGCGGGAGGCCGACGCGCCGAGCGCGACGCTTCGCGTGCTCGCGGCCTCGCCGCGACTGCCGCGCGGACTTAGAGTGCGGCTCCGTCTGCCCGCGGGATCAGCCGCGGAATGGGGCGACACGCTCGAGGTGCTGGCTCGGCTCGAGCCACCGGCCACCCGGCGAGTGCCGGGTGGATTCGACGCGAGCGCGTCGGCGCGCGCGGCCGGCGTCGTCGCGACCGGACGTGGATTCACGGCGAGCGTCCGACCCGCGCGCGGAGTCGCGTGTCTCGCCGAACGCCTGGCCATGCGCGTGCGCCGGGCGGGCGAGCGCTCGCTCGCTGGCGCGCTCTCCCCGCGGGCGCGTGAGCTGGCCACGCCGCTCCTGTTCGGCGATCGCTCCGGCATGGGCACCGAGACCGATGCGGCGTTGCGCGCCTCGGGGTTGGTCCACCTGCTGGCGCTCTCGGGGCTGCATGTCACGTGGGTCGCGGGCGCCGCGCGAGGCCTCGCCGCGCTCGCCGGCGGCGGCCTGCTCGCCCGAGCGATGGCCGGCGCGCTGGCCGCACTGCTCTACGCGCTCGTGGCGGGACCGATCCCGTCGCTGGCGCGCGCCGTGGCGAGCGAAGCGCTGGTGACGCTCGCGCGCGCGAGCCAGCGCGCGCTCGATCCACTCCAGTCGCTGGGCCTCGCCGCGGCATTGCTCCTCGCGTGGCAGCCCGCGTGGGCGCTCGACCTCGGATTCCAACTCTCTTGCGCGGCCACATTCGGACTGGTGGGGATCGGCGCGCGACTCGCTCCCGTGCCTCGAGCGCTCCTCTCGGCGAACGGCGCATTCGGCGCACCCGGAGGGTTCGTGCACACCCTCGCTCCGGTCATGCGCCCACTCGCGGCTCCCATCGCGCTCACACTGGGTGCACAACTCGTGGTGCTCCCATGGCTCTGCGGCCGGTTCCACGCCATCCCGTGGGCCGCACTCGCGGGCAACCTGATCGCCGTTCCGCTCTCCGAAGGCCTGCTTGCGGCGGCCGCGCTGGGAGCCGCGTTCGATGCCGTGCTGAGCGGGGCCGGTGCCACGTGGTTCGCCGCGGGCGAGTCACTCGCCGCCGCGCTCCATGCCGTGGTCGGTGGGCTCGGGCTGTGGCCGGGAGCGCTGCTCGCGACGGGCGCTTCGCCATGGCCCGCACTGTCGG
>JAHFBX010000104.1 GCA_023249815.1 Candidatus Eiseniibacteriota bacterium | reverse complement strand
GTCCGCTCGCGCCATCCCGGCTGGCCGCCGCTGGTGGTGGGCGCTCACATGGTCGCGACGGGTGACGTCGTTGGCTACGACCAGCCTATCGGCCCGCGTCTCAACGTGCTCCGCGCCGTGACGGAGCAGCCGCTGGCGGTGGATCCCGTCCCCATCACGCGCGCCTCACTCGACGTGAGCCCGAATCCCAGCGTGGCGAATGCGCACGTGCGCTTCGGCCTGCCGGTCTCGGGAACGGTCCGCTTGCGCGTGTACGACCTCGCTGGGCGCATGGTTCGCGAGCTGGCGAACGGCGAGCTGCTGGCCGGACCACACTCGCTGGGATGGGACGGAGCGGATTCGCGCGGGCGAAAAGCGAGCGCGGGGATGTACGTGGTCCGATTGGATACCGCGGCCGGAGCGCTCGTCCGCAAGTTCGTCCGAGCGCACTAGATTCGGCAGCGCGTGGGTCCGCGGAGCGCGAGGTCCCGGGCGCACTCCCGCAGATTGACGTTGCCATGACCGGGTACGCCGAGTAGATTTTCGGTTAGCAAGCGCATCGTCTCCCCTCCCTGGACGATCTCGCGGGCGGACGTGGCCTCCACCTGAGGCGCGCCGTGACTCGTCAGGTAGTTCCCTGGTCGGGCTGCGGGCTCCCTCATCGGCGTTGGAGGCACTCACTGCTCGGCGCTGATCATCATGTCGGCGTCCACCCCCCGGGGGCGCATCGAAGCGGGCGATCCGGCCTGGAGCCGCAGCGGATGCGCATGCCTGACGACAGCGAATCGGGGTGTCCCGGTCGCGGGTTCGACATCCTTGGGGAAGCTGTTGACGACCGGCCCGCGCGCGTTTCGCTCCACGTCCGCCACGCCGTCCCCTCCCCACACACGACGCCTCCCGCGCATTCCACCGGGACGACGGCTCGTCGCCGTGCGCCGCTCCAGCACTTTCCACGCGATTCTCGCGGGGCGTCGCGCGCTGCTCGAAGCGCCTCGCCCCACACCGAAGTGTTCAACCGCAGTCATCCTTGGGCGCGTTGCTCGGCAATCGGAGATCGACCATGTCCGTTCCTGCTCGTGTGACTGGACTCAGCTGGCGGTGGCAAGGCTTGGTGGCGCTTCTGGCATGCGTGACGATGGTCGGTGTCGCAAGCGCACAAACGAATCCGACGGCGCAGGCGATCCCCTTCACGCTGGACTTCCGGACGCTCGCGGCGAGTTCGACCACCTATCCCGCGGGCTGGCAGGGGTGGACGAATGGCACCGTCAGCGCGGCCTACCTCACGACCGGTCCCACGGCGGACCTGGCACTGACCGCCTCGAGCTCGGCGAGCACCACGGCCGGAGGCGTTCATAACTACAACGGCAAGATCGGGACGCTGAACTCCGGCACGAACGACAACGGCCTTTGTCTCGCCGTGAACACGACCGGTTCCTCCGGCGTGGTCGTGAGCTACGAAGTCATGACCATCCGGAACCCGTATGACGGCACCACGAACACCCGCATCCTCGAGAACTCGCTGCAGTACCGCGTCGGCACGGCCGGCGCGTGGACGACGCTCGCTGGCACGGCGTACCAGAACAATACGACCCTCCAGACGGGCTCGGGGGTCGTGACCCCGCAGAAGCTCGAGTATCGGAGCGCCACGCTCCCGGCCGCATGCGACAACCAGGCGGTCGTGCAGCTGCGCTGGGCGCAGCGCGAGGTGAGCGGCGTGGGATCACGACCGAGCTTTGCGGTGGACAACCTTGCGGTGCAGCAGCCGGCGGCGGGCGGGCAGGCGACGGCGCTCCAGTTCGACGGCGTGAATGACTACGTCACGTTCGGCCAGGCCCCAGGGCTCGGCGCCTCGACGTTCACGATCGAGACGTGGTTCCGCCGCACGGGCACCGGCGTCACCACCTCCACCGGGAGCGGCGGCATCGCGGCGATCGTCCCGCTCGTCGCCAAGGGGTTCGCGGAGGCGGACGGCTCCACCGCCGACATGAACTACCTCCTCGGCATCAACACGGCGGGCAACGTGATCGCCGTGGACTACGAGGAGGGCACGGGGCAGACGAGTCCCGGACTCAATCATCCGCTCTCGGGCACGACCGCGATCGCGCTCAACACCTGGTACCACGCCGCGGCGACGTTCGACGGCACGACGCTGCGCCTCTACCTGAACGGCCTGCTCGATGGCACGCTCGTCGTGGGTGCGAATCGCCTGCCGCAGTCCGCCAGCATCCAGCACGCCACGCTCGGCACGGCGCTCAACTCGACGGGTGGCATCGGCACGCAGACGTTGGGGCTGTTCCAGGGGCAGCTCGACGAAGCGCGCATCTGGAGCGCCGCGCGAACGGCGTGTGAGATCTCGGGCGCCATGAACTCCGAGCTGACGAGTGGCGCTGGCCTGCTCGGCCGCTGGGGCATGCACGACGGCGCGGGCAGCGTGCTCAGCAACTCGCTCTCGACCCCGAACGGCATTCTCATGAACGGCCCGACCTGGGTCACGGGCTCGCCGTTCGACGCTCCGCTGCCAACGCTCGGCGCCCCGACGGGCCTGTTGGCCTCGGCTCCCGACGGTGTGCAGGTGTCGCTCACCTGGACGGACAACGCGACAGGTGAGACCGCGTACGAGGTCGAACGCTCCACGAGCGGTGTCGGCGGGCCGTACACGCTGCTCGCCACGCTTCCGGCCAACTCGACCAGCTTCATCGACGCGCCGCTGTCGGCGTCGTCCCAGTTCTGCTACCAGGTTCGCGCCATCTCGACCTGCGTGAACTCGGCCTACGCGACGGCCGCATGCGCCACGACCACGGCCGAGCTGTGCAACGCGCTGCAGTTCGATCCCGACGGCGCCGGCACGGATTCCTATGCCACGTTTGGGAACCCGGCCGCGCTGCAGCTCGCCAACCTAACGATCGAGATGTGGATGCGCCGCGACGGTCCCGGCGTGGGCACGAACACCGGCACGGGCGGCATCCCCGACATCATCCCGCTGCTCTCCAAGGGCCGCGCCGAAGCCGAGGCCGCGGCGCAGGACATCAACTACATCTTCGGCATCCGCGCCTCAGATGGCGTGCTCGCCGCCGACTTCGAGGAGGGCCCGACCGGCGCGTCGCCGAGCCTCAACCACCCGGTGGTGGGCACGACGCCCATCGGCACCGGGACCTGGCACCACGTCGCGGCCACGTATGACGGCACGACCTGGAAGCTGTACCTGGACGGTCTCCAGCAGGCGTCACTCACCGTCGGCCAGCCGCTGGGCTCGGCGAGCACGGTGGCGGTCGCGCTGGCGAGCGCGCTCACCTCGGCCAACGCCCCCTCCGGCTTCTTCGACGGCGCCGTGGACGAGGTACGGGTCTGGAACGTGGCGCGTACGCAGACGCAGATCCAGACCGACATCAACAGCCAGATCACCTCGCCCCAGTCCGGGCTCGTCGCCCGCTGGGCGATGAACGAGGGCTCGGGCACCGCGGTGTACGGCACGGCCGGCACCGCGATCCACGGCACGATCGTGGGTAGTGCGGGCACCAACTGGACCCGCAGCGCGTGCGCCCCCTTCAACCTGTCGTTCACGCCGCCGGCGCCCCCGACGGGGCTTGGCGCCGTCGCCGTCACGTTCAGCCGTGTGGACCTGACGTGGACCGACGCATCCGACAACGAAACCGGGTTCGAGATCGAGCGTTCGACGACGGGCGCGGGCGGCACGTACTCGCCGCTCATCACCGTTGCCGTGAATTCGACGAGCTATTCCAACACCGGCCTCACGACGAACTCCGAGTACTGCTATCGCGTTCGCGCCGTGAATGACTTCGGCGGCTCGGCTGACGCGGGCCCGGCCTGCGCTACAACACCCGGTTCGGCGCTCGACTTCGGCGCCGCGGCCTCCACCTACGTGACGTTCGGGGATCCGGCGGAGCTGGACCTCGCCCAGTTCACGCTCGAGTGCTGGTTCCGCCGCGACGGCACCGGCACCTCGACCTCGACCGGCAGCAATGGCGTCACCGCGATCCCGCTCCTGACGCATGGCGCCCAGGAGGCGGACGCTAGCAACGTGGACATGAACTTCTTCCTCGGGATCCGTGCCTCGGATGGCGTGCTGTGCGCGGACTTCGAGGAGGGCGCCGCCGGCGCCACGCCGGGGTCGAACCACCCGGTCGCCGGCATCACACCGGTCGGGAGCGGCTGGCACCACGCTGCCGCGACGTACGACGGCACGACATGGAAGCTCTACCTGGACGGGACGCTCGAGGCCACGCTCGCGGTGGGACAGCCGGTGCAGTCGGGCTCCGTCCAGCACGCCGCGCTGGCCACCGCGCTCAACTCAACCGGCGCCGCGAACGGATTCTTTGACGGCGTCCTGGACGAGGCGCGGGTATGGAGCGTCGTCCGCACGCCGTCCGAGATCCAGGCGGCCGCAAACACACCCATCACGACGCCCACTGCTGCGCTCGTCGCGCGCTGGGGTCTGGATGAGGGCACCGGCACCGCGGTGAACGGTTCCGCGGGAACCACGGTCAACGGGACGATCACGGGTGCCAACTACACGTGGGCCGCCTCGGCGCCGTTCAATCTTTCGTTCACGCCGCCCGACCCGCCAAGCGGGCTCGCGGCGGTCGCCGTCACGCATACGCAGATCAATCTGTCGTGGTCGGACCTGTCCACGAACGAGTCCGGCTTCGAGATCCAGCGCTCGACGACCGGTGTCGGTGGCACCTACTCGCCGCTCGTGACCGTTCCCGCCAGCACGATCGCCTACTCCGACATCGGCCTCGCGCCGTCCTCGGAGTACTGCTACCGGGTCCGCGCCGTGAACGGCAGCGGGTCCTCGTCGTTCGCGGGTCCCACCTGCGCGACGACCCCGGCCACCTCGAACACTGCGCTCGACTTCGCGGGCACGACGGCGCTGCCGAACTACGCGAGCTTCGGGAGTCCGGCGTCGCTCCAGCTCACCGCGTTCACGATCGAGATGTGGCTGCGTCGCGACGGCGCCGGCGAGGGGACGAACACCGGTACCGGGGGCATCGCGGACGCGATCCCGCTCGTCGCGAAGGGCCGCGCGGACGCCGAGACCGCGGCCGCGGACATCAACTACCTGTTCGGCGTTCGCGCCGCGACAGGGACGCTGTGCGCCGATTTCGAGGAGGGCGCGGCCGGCGCGTCCCCGAGTCTCAACCACCCCATCGAGGGTGTGACGCCTGTGGCCCTCGGGACCTGGTATCACGCCGCTGCGACCTACGACGGCGTGACCTGGAAGCTCTACCTGAACGGCAATCTCGACGCCTCGCTGCCCATCGGGCAGCCGCTCGCCTCGGCGAGCACGGTGGCCGTGTCGCTGGCCAGCGCGCTCACCTCCGCGAACGCTCCGGCCGGGTTCTTCAATGGCGCCGTGGACGAAGTGCGCATCTGGAACCTCGCCCGTGACCAAGCGCAGATCCAGTCCACCGCCAACGTTCAGCTCTCGACGGCGACGCCCGGCCTCGTGGCGCGCTGGAGCTTGGACGAGGGCAGCGGCTCGACGATCGCCGCCTCGGCGGGAACGTCGGTGAGCGGCACCATCACCGGCAGTGCCCACACCTGGACCAGCCCCGGCGCGCCGTTCAACCTGTCCTTCAACCAGCAGCCGAACTCCCCTGTGCTGGTCGCTCCCGCGAACGGCGCGACCGGCGTGCCGACGTCGCCGACGCTGCAGGTGTCGGTTTCGGATCCGGACGGCACCCCGCTCACGGTGACTTATTACGGCCGCCCCGTCGTTGCCTCGCCCGGCCCGGACTTCACGGTCATCGGCCTGCCGGACACCCAGTACTACACGGGACAGCTGAATGGCGGCACGAACGCCATCTTCCAGTCTCAGACGAATTGGATGGTGGCGAACCGCGTGAGCCGCAATATCGTGTACGTCGGAGGACTCGGCGACTGCGTCGAGAACGGCGACAACAGTGGCAACAACATCGAGTGGCAGCGCGCCGACGCGTCGCTCTCCATCCTCGAGAATCCACTCACGACCGGCCTCACGGACGGTATCCCCTACGGCGTGAGCGTCGGCAACCACGATCAGTCCCCGATTGGCAACGCCGACGGTACGACGACGTTCTACAACCAGTTCTTCGGAAGCGCCCGGTTCACCGGCCGCACGTACTACGGCGGCCACTACGGTTCGAACAACGACAACTGGTACGAGACGTTCAGCGCCAGCGGGATGGACTTCATCGTCATCTCGTTCGAGTACGACACGAGCCCCGATCCCGCGATCCTTGCGTGGGCGGACAACTTGCTCGCCACGAACCCGACCCGGCGGGCGATCATCCTGAGCCACTTCATCATCAATACCGGGAACCCGGGCGGCTACGGACCGCAGGGCCAGGCGATCTACGACGCGCTCAAGGCTCGCGGCAACCTGGACGTCATGCTGTGCGGTCACGTCCCCGGTGAGGGTCGCCGTCAGGACACGTTCAGCGGCAACACCGTGCACACGATGCTGTCGGACTACCAGAGCCGCACCGCGGGCGGCAACGGCTGGCTGCGCATCCTCGAGTTCTCCCCCGCCAACAACGAGATCCGGGTGAAGACCTACTCGCCGTGGCTCGACCAGTTCGAGAACGACGGGGACAGCCAGTTCACGCTTCCCTACGACATGCACTCGGCGCCCGCGTTTTCGGTCATCGGGACCGCATCGGGCGTGCCGTCCGGTTCCACGAGCAACATGGCGTGGTCCGGTCTCTCGCCGGGCACGGCGTACGAGTGGTACGCCACCGTGAGCGATGGCAGCGCCACCACGGTGGGCACGACCGCCGCGTTCACGACCGCCGCGACCGCCACCCACACCATCACCGCGACCGCGGGCCCGAACGGCACCATCAGCCCGAGCGGCGCGGTCACCGTGGCCTCGGGTGCGGACCAGCTGTTCACGTTCACCCCGGCCGCGAACCATCACGTCTCGCAGGTGACGGTGGACGCGAGCCCAGCGGCGTTGGCGCCGAGCTACAACTTCACGAACGTCACGGCGAACCACTCGATTGACGTGCAGTTCGCGATCGACACCTACACGCTCACCTACCTGGCCGCGGCGAACGGGTCGATCACGGGCACAACACCCCAGACGGTGAACCACGGCGACAATGGCACCGCGGTGACGGCGGTGCCGGACGCCGGCTATCACTTCATGAGCTGGAGCGACGGCGTGCTGACGGCGGCACGCACCGATTTGAACGTGACCGCGAACCTCACGGTCACCGCCACGTTTGGATTGAACCAGTACACGCTGAACTACCTGGCGAGTTCGAACGGCACGCTTACGGGCACGACCACGCAGACCGTGAACCACGGCAGCAGCGGCACCGCGGTGACCGCCGTGCCGAACGCCGGCTACCATTTCCTGAGCTGGAGCGACGGCGTGCTGACGGCGGCTCGCACGGACACGAACGTCATGGCCGACCTCACCGTGACGGCCAGCTTCGAGGTCGACGCCCCGGTGAGCACGAGCACGGTCAGCGTCGGAGCCGCTTCCGGCCTGATCACGCTCGGAAACCCCATTCGCACCGTTCCGGTGACGATCAGCCGCACGGATCTCACACCGATGCTGGCATTCAGCGTCGTGTTCTCGGTCTCGCCGTCGCTCGAGGTGAGCGGCGGGTCGGGTGGCATCCACGAAGGCACCTACCTGAGCATCGTGAATCCGACGACGAGCTTCAACGTCATCGACAAGGGCGTGGATGGATTCGGCAACCACAGCTACCAGGCGGACGGCACGACGCTGGGGGCTCCCTGCGGAGCCACGGCCGCCAGTGGAACGCTGTTCACGATCGACCTCTCGAGCCCGGCTTCAAGTGGCTCTGGAACGGTGACGGTCACGAGCGTCATGCTCCGGGACTGCAGCAATGCCGACCTCCCGTGGGCGATCGGTTCGTCGTCGAGCCTGAGCATCGACCAGTCGGCGCCGACCGTTTCGATGACCTCGCCGAACGGCGGAGAGTCCTGGTACGTCGGCTCGTCGCACAACATCACGTGGACCGCCACCGACGCGGAGGGCATCACGAGCGTCGACCTCGCCTACTCCACGAACGGGGGCGTCAGCTATCCCAACGCGATCGCAACGGTTCCGGGCGCGGCGACGTCCTACGCGTGGACGATCCCGGCCACGCCGGGCACGACGGTGCGTGTGCGCGCGACCGCCCACGACACGAACGGCAACACCGGCGCCGACGCCAGCGACGCGAACTTCACCATCTCCTACTACACGCTGAGCTACCTCGCGGGCGCCGGCGGAACAATCTCAGGGCCCACGACGCAGTTGCTGAGCCACGGCGCCAATGGCACCGCGGTCACGGCGGTTCCGAGCGCCGGCTACCACTTCGTGGGCTGGAGTGACGGCGTGTCGACCGCAAGTCGCACCGACATCAGCGTCATGGCGGACCTCACGGTCACCGCGTCGTTCGCGATCAACCAGTACACGCTGACCTATCTGGCCGGTGCGAACGGGTCCATCTCCGGCACGACGCCGCAGACCGTGAACCACGGCGGCAGTGGCACCTCGGTCACCGCAGTGGCAGATGCCGGCTACCACTTCACGAGCTGGAGCGATGGCGTGCTCACGGCCACGCGCACCGACACGAACGTCATGGCGGACCTCACGGTCACCGCGTCGTTCGCGATCAACCAGTACACGCTGACCTATCTGGCCGGTGCGAACGGGTCCATCTCCGGCACGAC
>JAHFBX010000103.1 GCA_023249815.1 Candidatus Eiseniibacteriota bacterium | reverse complement strand
CAGCCAACTCTACTACGTCGCGATGAAGGCCACGGACGCGAGCGGCAATGTGTCACCGATCTCGAATGTAGTGAACGGCTCGACCACAGATGTCATCGCGCCCGCGGCGGTGGTGGACCTGATGGCGCGACCGTAGCGAACGACTCCTCGCTCCGGCGCCCGCACCGCGCGCACACGGCCACCCTCTTCGGAGGGTGGCCGTCGTGCATTGACGCTGTGTTCGCGGCGCTGCTAGCTTTTCCGCCCCCTCCGTGCCGGAGTGGCGAAACTGGCAGACGCGCGGGACTCAAAATCCCGTTCGGCTCACCCCGAGTGTGGGTTCGACTCCCACCTCCGGCACCATCTAGAACTCCACGACCAGCGGGTGGTGATCCGAGGGATAACGCCGTCCCTCGTGCGCGTCGACGACCTCGGCGCGCTGCGCTCCCGGCGCGTGCCTGGCCAGCACGTAGTCGAGCGCGAGACCAAGTCGCGTGGCTCCGCGCCCCCAGTGGAACGTGACGGGCGGGCCGACGCGCGCGCGCGCCGAGCGGACCGCGTCGGTGAATCCCGCGCCTGAAGGCGACAGGAGTCCGCGAACCAGCGGGCTCGACGGCAGACAGTTGAAGTCACCAATCAGGAAAACACTCCGTCGGCGCTGACCCGACGCCGCGCCAGCCGCCGCCGCGCGCGCGTCCACGACTGCCTGGAGTTGCGAGGTCACGGTGCGCTGTGTCGCGGTGTAGTGCCACGGCGCGTGGCCGAAGTGCGCATTGAACACCAGCAGCGCCTCCGTTCCATCCAGGCGTTCGAACTCCACCCAGTGCACCAGGAACGCCGCGAGGGCAAGCGGCAGTTTCGATCCGGGATGCGTAGGAGTGCTCGAGATCCAGAACGCGCCGCTGGCGAGCGGACGAAGGCGATCCCCCCGGTAGGCGATGGGCTGGTGCTCGCCGTGGGCGGCGCGTTCCGACAGCGCCCGAGCCATCTCGGAGAGCCGAGGCAGGCGCAAGCGGGCCGCGCGCTTCAGGACTTCGAGAGCAGGCGACCGATCGAACCCGCGCGCGGCTCCGCCGCTCGGCCCGGGCACGTAGGCGAGGTCGCCGAGCACGTCCGCAAGATTCGCGAGCTGCGAGGGAAATACCTCCTGGAGCCCGAGCACGTCGGCCCGCGTTCGCTCGATCGCGCGCGCCACGAGGGGCCGACGCTCAGCCCAGGAGTCCCAGGCCCCGAACAGCACGTTGAAGGTCGCGATGCGGAGTGGCACGCTCGCGAGTAGTCCTGAGGCTTGCCTCATCGTGACGTGCGCTCGGCGTTTAAGACGATCGAGTGGCGGCCGAGGCGCGGGATGAGGTCGAGCGGCATCGGCGCAACCTAACGCAAAGGTGCCCGGAGTGCCGCCGCACGCGCTGGTCCACGGCTCATGGGCCAGTGCCGCTGACCGCCCTCCCCGTGTACACACGATGCCACGCCGGGAACAGACAACCCACGCCCGCACCGATGACGGCGCCGACGGTCGCGCCGTAGGCGATTCCGCCCAGCGTGATGCCCGCCACCTCCACCGAGGGACGCGGACTGTGTACCTCAAACAGCCCCTGCGTCCCTTCCATGTAGCCCAGGACGCCGCCATACGCACCCACCAGCAGACTCCCCACCAACGCTCCCTTGCGCCAGCCATTCCCCCGCCGGTCCAGCTGTTCGATGCGGTCCCACGCGACCCGTCCGGTCGGAGGGGAGACACCTCCGCCGTCGCGAGTCGCACGCAGGCCTTCGATGCCCTCCGGCCCGACGACCGAGGCGTATCCTTCGAATCGGCCGAAGTCGCCTCGAATGACGATCAGGTCGCTGGGATGGATGCGCGCGCATGCCCGTAGAACGGCGGCAGCTGGTGAAGCCCGCGACTGGCCGGTGTTCGCTGGATCCTGCGCGACCGACGGCGTCGCGATCAACGGCGACTGGGGGCGGACCGCAGTCGTATCGAGCGAGTTCGGCGAAGACGCGGCCTCAGGTGCCGCGGCATACCATGGACGCTCGGTGACGAATCGTTCGCCGAATCGCCCTCCCTGCCACGCGCCAAGGCCCCCCAGCAACACCAGGCCGAGCGCCATGCCAACCCCACCATGGCCCCTATCCGAATTGTCGTTCAGCGAGGGGTCCGTGCTCGTCTGGCGGTGCCCCATGCTGGCCCCGATCGCGCTGCCCAACGCCATCCCCACCGCCCCACCCACGACGAATCCTGAGATCCTCCCCGTCTTCGCACGGGTGCAGAGCTCGTCGATCCGAGTGATCGAACGCCACGCGATTCGATCGGGCGCGGGGGAACCCCGCTCGCGGAACGTGAGTCCGCCGATTCCCGCTTCGTCGATGCGAAGTGCGCGGAGGGTCCGTCGGCTCGAGTCCGTCGTGACGCGTAACCACGGCTGCGCGTGATTCTGCTTCTGAAGTTGGAACAGCAGGTTGGGCGATGGTGCGCTGGCCGCGCTAGTCCCGGTGGCCACTGACAACACCAGCACGCAGCGAACGACATGCGAGATCATGGCGGCCTCCGTGACAGCAGCAGCCTAGCCGATGGCATGGCGCCGTGATGCACGCGACTCGGCGCGCATGCGCGTCGCGACCCCGAGTGCCGGCGGCCCGTTATCCGCCTCGCTCACGGTCTCGGCTGGCGCCGGAGTGTCCGCTTTCTTCGGACCGTCGGCCAGCAGCGAGCCTCGGGTGTTGCTCCTCGAGCCCCGCTCGTGCCCCCGATCAGGCGTTCGAGCCCTACCGCCTGCGCCCCACTCAGTGGCGTGCGATCGCGGCCTCGTTTGGTGTGCCGCGCTCCGGCGCATTAGCTTCTCGTCGCTTCGCTCCCCCCCACGCGCGCCCAATCGCCTCAAGGGTGCGACGCGATCCATCGCATCTCTCTCGGCGAGGAGGCCGGGCGCATGCACATCGTCTCGAAGGTCCGCAGGATCGTGTTGATCACGCTGCTCACGTTCGCGTCACTCGCAGCTGCGCAGACCCCTCCCACCTCGGGCGCGGGCACCGTGCGCGGACGGATCATGGATCCGCAGTCGCACGCGCCGGTCGGCCAGGTCGAGATCGTCGTCGTGGGCACGAGCAGCCGCGGCTATTCCGAGGATGATGGCCGTTTCGTGCTGACGGGTGTGCCGACCGGCAGCTTCACGATCAGCTTCGCGCGCATGGGCTACGCCCCGCTCCGCCGCAACGTCACGCTCGCCGATGGCGGCGACATCACGCTCGAGATCGAGCTCACGCCCAACGCCGTGAATCTCGAGGGCGTCACCGTGACGCCGGGCTCGTTCTCGTTCATGGGCAAGGGCGTGGGCGTCCGCCAGACCATGTCGCGCGAGGACGTCGAGGCGGTGCCGCAGCTCGGTAACGACATCTTCCGCGCCGTCAATCGCCTGCCCGGCCTGTCCTCCAATGACTACGCCGCGCACTTCGGCATCCGCGGCGGCCGGCACGACGAGACGCTCATCCTGCTGGACGGGCTCGAACTCTACGAGCCCTATCATTTGAAGGACTTCAACGAGGGCGCGGTCAGCATCATCGACGCCGAGACGATCGAGGGCGTGCAGCTCATGACCGGCGGCTTCCCCGCGCGCTACGGCAACAAGCGCAGCGGCGTGTTCGACGTCACTTCGCGCGTGCCCGAGCCAGACCAGACGCGGCTCGACCTGGGCGTGAGCTTCATGAACACGCGTGCCATGATCCGCGGCCCGATGGGTAGGGGTTCGTGGCTCGCGTTCGGCCGCACCGGCTACATGGGACTGGTGTTCCAGTTCATCGACCAGGCCGACCTGCCCAAGCCGGAGTTCGAAGACGTGTTCACCCGGCTGAGCTACCCGCTCACCGTCCACCACGAACTCACGGTGGACGTGCTGCACGCGGGTGACCGCTACACGTATGACATCCCGGCCACGACGGGGTTCTCGGATACCATCATGACGCGCGAGATCGCGCAGAACCACTACAGCAACAGCTACATCTGGTCCACGATCAAGTCCACCCTGGGCCCGCGCACGACCGTGCGCACGATGTTCTCCGCCGGCATCATCACGCGCGAACGCCAGGGTTCGGAGAAGGCAGTGCTGCTCTCGGCGCCCTATTACGCGCTGAGCAACGACCGGCACTATTCGACGTTCGGGTTCGCGCAGGATTGGACGCGCAGCGTGTCCGATCGCTTCCTCGTGAGCGTCGGCACGGACATCCGGCGCCAGCGGAACACGGACTCCTACCAGACCATCGTCTACCAGGATCCGGACGACCCCGAGCCGCCGCCGCCGGGCGAGTTCCCGATCATCACGAACGCGCACAACGAGAAAGCCGGCACTCGCCTCGCGTTCTACGTGTCCAATCGCTGGCGGCCGCTGAATCCGCTCGTGCTCGAGACGGGCGGTCGCTTCGATCGTGCGGACTGGACGGGCGACAGCGACTGGAGTCCGCGCGCGAGCGCCGCGCTCACGCTCGGGCACGGCATGACCGGGCGCGTCGGCTGGGGCTTCTACCGACAGATGCAGGGCATCGACGATGTCTCCGCGCTGAACGGCCCCGCGCGCTATTACCGCTCTGAGCGCTCCGAACAGTGGACGGCGGGCTGGGATCGCGTCGGCGCCAAGGGCGACGTGGTGCGCGTCGAGGGTTACTTGAAACGCGGGTCGCAGCTGCGACCGGTGTTCCGCAACTGGAAGGGCGCCATCGACGCGTTCCCCGAGCCGAACGAAGACCGCATCCTGGTGTTCCCGAGGGAAAACAAGAGCAAGGGCGTGGAGGTGTACTTCGACCGACCGCTGGGTACCAAGTTGACCGCGCGCGCCAGCTACGCGTACGCGATCACGGACGAGGAGGTCACCAAGATCGAGAACGTGAACAGTACCGATCCGGTGCCCTACGACCTGTCACACTCGGGCCCGCAGGATCAACGCCACGCCGCGAACGCGGACCTCACCTTCCGCACGGGCCGCTGGACGCTCAACGGTTCGTTCGCGTTCCACAGCGGTTGGCCGTCCACACTCGAGCAGATGATCCCGGTGATCAACGGCGACGGCATCCCCGACATCGCGATCCGCCCCATCAAGATCTACGGCTCACGGCTGCCGGATTACCTGCGCTTCGACATGCGCGCGAGCCGCAAGTGGCCAACCCACTGGGGCGACTTCGGCGCGTCGCTCGAGGTGATCAACGCCACGAACAACAGCAACGTGTTCGGTTACGACTACTTCAAGATCAAAGACGGCACGGGCAACTTCAAGCTCGAGCAGGGCGACGAGACCTGGTTCTCCATCTTCCCGTCGCTCGGCATCACCTGGAGCCGGAGCTTCTAGACCCCGCCCCACATGCAAGCATCGAGGTGGCCGGGCCCGCTTGCGAGTTCGAAATGCGAAGCCCCGCAGATGGCACACTCCCCACCCGCGGGGCTCGCTGTTGCCGCGAGGCGTGCAGCGACGATACGTTTGACGCTGTCGTAACGTCATGGAGGAGGGCCGAGCCATCAGTTTCGCGAATCGGGTTGAGGCCGGCCGTCGTCTCGCATCGCGGCTCGAGAAGTTCCGAGGCCCTAAGCTCGTGGTGCTGGCCCTCCCACGGGGTGGTGTCCCGGTGGGCTTCGAGGTCGCCCGGGCACTGGGCGCGCCGCTCGACGTGATCCTGGTACGCAAACTCGGCGTCCCCTACCAGCCCGAGCTCGGCATGGGAGCGATCGGTGAAGGGGGTGTGCGCATCCTCGATCACTCGATCGTGAGCTCGTCCGGCGTGGGTACCGAGGAGCTCGGGCAGGTGGAGGCGCAAGAGCAGGCCGAGCTCGAGCGCCGGGCGGCGCTCTATCGTGGAAGCAGACCGCGCGCTTCGCTCGAAGGCCGCATCGCGCTGGTCGTGGACGACGGGATCGCGACGGGTTCGACCGCGCGCGTGGCATGCCGGGTGGCGCGCGCGCTCGGCGCATCGCGCGTCGTCCTCGCCGCGCCCGTCGGGCCGCGCTCGGCCACCCACGACCTCGCCGAGGATGCCGACGAGGTCATCCTGCTCGACACACCCGGGTCGTTCGTCGCCATCGGACGCTGGTACGAGGATTTCTCCCAGGTCAGCGACGAGGAGGTCGAGCGGTTGCTGTCGCTCGCAGCGGCCACCGCGCCCGAGGCTGCCGTCCGCCGCGGCGAGGTCTCGTAACGCGCATCAGGAGCTTGCCGCCCTGACATCCTGTCACACCTGCTGACAGGCATTGCCACCCGCCACGCGTGTTTCGCCGTCTGCGGGTGCGCTATCGCCGCCTGCCGAATGGATTCAAGGCATGGCACGGGCGATGCAGTGGTGCGTGCTCGCCGCGCCGTACGTCGCCAGCAATCCCGGGATCCCGTTCGAGAGGTGAGAGCATGCCCGCAGAACTGCTTCCCGGACACGAAGGCTGCCGTGCCGAACTGATCTGGGACCAGCGCCACACGGGAACGGTGACGAGTCCTGGCGGCCACGAGCTGCGCACCGGCGACGAAGCCGAATGGACGCCCACTCGCCTGTTCTCGGCGGCGCTCCAGTCGGCGCTCATGCACGCGTTCCTCGAGCTCGCCGAGGCCGCCGGGCTCGACGTGCTCGGTTACATGTCGAGCGGTGAAGTCGTGGTCTCGGCAGGGAAGGCGAAGTTCGAGCTCGCGCCGTGCATCGTCGTGAGCTCGAAGGCGGATCGAGAGCGAGCGCATACCCTGATCCATCAGGCGGCCGCCAGCGCCGCGAGCTGCAGTCTCGTGAGCGACGCGCTGGCGCTGACCCCGCACATCGTCGCCACCGGCCGATCCTCCCAGTGACGACGAGCCTGTTCAGCCTGTCCGGCCGACTGCCCTGCACGGTCGCTCAGTACATTGCGCAACCGCACGTCCGCCAGCGGATCCGTGAGTACTGCGGGCTCGAGCCCGGCTCACCGTCGGCCGCGGTCTTCCTGGGTGCCCAGCCCGACGAAGCGGGCGAGGTCCGGCGTTGGGAGGACACGACCTACCACCCGCTGGCCGAGCTGGATCGCCTCCTCGATCGAGGTGGCGAGTTGACTCGCTCGCTCTGGGACACCGACGCGCTCCTGTTCTTCCTCGACATCGACCACTGCGATCCCGACCATCCCGCGGAGGCGTTCCTGCACGCGGCCGAGACATTTCGCAAGCTGGAGGCGGTCCACGAGGCCACGCGCTCGGCGCTGCGCGAGTTCGGGCTTGCCGCATGTGACCTCATGACCGGTGAGGGCTATCACTTCACCGCCCGGATTCCGTTCGCGAGTCCGGCGTTCAACGAACTTGCTGAGCTCGCGCCCCAGATCCCGGATTGGCTGGCCGATCACGTACGACGGAAGCCGCCGTGGGCGACGGATGCCATCGGCGCCACCCAGGCGAGAGCCTGCACGGGTCTTGGGATGGTGATGGAGTTCCTCGCCCACGACATCGTTCGCCGTGCGGCCGCGCCTTGCGAGCTGCCACTGGTCGTGAACTCGCCGCGCGTGGGATTCGGTCCGCACGGGCGCGAGAGCATCTCGCTGGATCTCTCCGCGTTCACCGACCCGCTCGACATTCGCCAGGCACGAACGGCGTTCAGCGTGTACCAGAAGTCGCTGTGGTTGGGGGTGCTCAAGGATGTTCCGCACGGGTCCACCGCACTCGCACCGCTCGCGGTGATCCCTCGCGCGGACCGGCCATTGTCGGAGCTGCTGGAGATCCGCGCCGATCTCGGCCGTGCTGCCGAACTGGCGGCGGAGGCCTCGGGAAGGATCCCCACGCTCGGAACCGGGTTGCTCGACCTGGTGCGTCGGTATCGCGCATCTTCGCTGGCGCGATTCCATCGGAAGTTCTACGCCCGGACGTGGAGTCTCGAGGATGCGCGCCAGGATCGACGACGGCTCGCGGCGGAGTCGCTGCCGCAATGCATTCGCGCCTGCTTCGACACGCCGAACGACCTGCTGTTGCGCCCGGAGTACCTGCAGAATCTCACGCGGCTGCTCGTGGCCCGCGGCTGGCCCGCGCGCCGCATCGCGGCGCTGATCGGGGTCGTCTACCAAGAGGAGCACGGCTGGGGGGGGCGCTGGCGGCGCATGAACCGCCGGGTCCGGGCCGAGGTCTACGTGCGTGCGTTCGCCGGGATGATCGCGACCGGGGTGGACGAGATGGTGGACTTCAATTGCTTCTCGACGCAGGAGAAGGGCATGTGCCCCGGCACGGCCTGTGGGCACGAGCTGAAGCTCGAATGCGATCGCTGGCGGGCGGGGCTCCAATGAGTTGGCCGATCGGAGTCGCCACCGGCGGCAACCATGACCAGCCAATCCTCGACGTGCTGCGCGGTGTGGAGGGCGCCGGCTTCGCCGGCGTGGAGGTCGGCACGCCGCCACGGCACTTCGATCCGTGGTCGCAGCGCCAGGTCACCGAGGTGCGCCTCGATCTCGAGCGGTCGGGGATCGCCGCGGTCTCGATCCACGCGCCGTTCGGCGGCATCCTCGACCTCTCGGAGCCGAACCCGCACCACCGGAGCGCGGCGATCGGCGGCATCGTGCAGGCCGCCACGGTGCTCAAGGAGCTCGGAGGTCACGTCGTCGTGGTGCATCCGACCGACGTGCCACGCCACGCCGGCCAGGTCGGAGGGCGTCTCGACGCGTGCGCGGACGCGCTCAAGGTGTTGGCCGATGTCGTCAGCCGGCTGGATCTGCGGCTCGTCATCGAGAGCCCGCTCCCCCACTTGATCGGCGGCCACGCCGACG
>JAHFBX010000367.1 GCA_023249815.1 Candidatus Eiseniibacteriota bacterium | reverse complement strand
ATAGGCCCGCCACTCGGGCGCGTCAACGCGCATCTCCGCCAACCAAGCCTCCCACAGGCCCTTGGCGTCGAGGAAATCGGTCTCCCCGCGCGGGTCATAGACGCCGTCGGGCCCCGAGGGCACCGGGTCGTGCGTGTGCCGGAATCTCGGCCCCGCGACCACCGCCGCGGCCATGAGCGTCTCGCGCGGCAGCGACTCGCCCGAGGCGGTGAAACCGACGCCCACTTCGAACAGCCGCACGCTCGGTGCGCCCTGCCGCAGGTTGAGCGCCACGGCGCGCAGGAGTCCGGGCACCAGGTTCGGTCGCAGCACCTCGCTCTCGCGCGACATGGGATTCATGAGCCGGACGAGTGCTTCCGGCGTCTGGCCCACCAGTGCCGCCGTCGCGACCGCCTCGGCTTCCGACACGAGCGACGACGTCCACGCTTCGTGTAGCCCGAGCGCCAGCATGGATTCGCGCGCACGCCGCACGACGCGCTCGCGAGGACCTCGCGTCGCGTACGCGCCACCCGTCTCGAGCGGCGCCTCGGGGATCTTGTCGTAGCCGTTCGCGCGCGCCACCTCTTCGACCAGGTCGTCCTCGAGCGTGCAGTCCGGTCGCCACGTGGGGATCGTGACCGTGAGCGTATCGCCTCGCTGCACAGTGAACTCGAGCGACTCGAGCAAGTCCGCGCAGCGGCCGGCGCCGAACGGCAGCCCGACCAACCGCTCGCAGCGTACCGGGCGGAGATGCAGCGAACGCGGCTGCATCTCGACCTCCCGCCGCCGCCAGTTGCCGAGCTTCGCGGACGGGCAGAGTTCGAGCAGCAGCGTGAGGAACCGCGACGCCGCGGCGGGCCCGATGCTGGGATCCACACCGCGCTCGTAACGCCTGCTCGCCTCGGTGGTGAGATCCAGCGAGCGCGCACCGCGGCGCACGCGCGCCGGCTGGAACACGGCGCACTCGAGCAGGATCGTCGTGGTGACGTCGGTGACTTCGCTGTCGGCGCCGCCCATCACGCCCGCGAGCGCCACCGGCTTCGCCCGGTCGGCGATGACGAGCACCTCGGGCGATAGCTCGCGGGCCTTGCCGTCGAGCGTGGTGAGCTTCTCCCCCTTCTTGCCACGGCGCACGCGGATGGCGTTGCCGTCCAACTTCGTCGCGTCGAACGCGTGCAGCGGCTGGCCGAACTCGAACAGCACCAGGTTCGTGATGTCCACGAGGTTGTTGATCGGGCGCTGGCCCATGGCCTCGAGCTTGCGCGCGAGCCACGTCGGCGACGGCAACACCCGGACCCCTTCCACCAACTGCGCGAAGTAGGCGGGACAGTCGCCGGCGTCCTCGATCTCGAGGTCGAACGTGACGCGCGCGGGGGCACTCGCCGGCCGCGTCGCGAGCTTGGACTTGGCCCACTCCGTCCAGTGGCCGCCGAGCGCCGCCTTCACCTCGCGCGCCAGGCCGAGCACGCCCATGCCGTCCGGACGGTTGAATGGGATCTCCACCTCGAGCACGAAGTCGGGCTCCGGCAGATAGTCGTCGAGTGGCTTGCCCACCTCGAGCGATACACCTCTCAGGAACTCGCGCAGGTCGAGGATGCCGTCGTGGTCGTCGGAGATCTGGAGCTCGCGGGCCGAGCACAGCATGCCCTGGCTCTCCTCGCCGCGGATCTTCGCCTGCTTGATGACGAGTCCGGTGGGCATCGTGGTGCCGACGTTCGCGAGCGGCACGATCATCCCCGCGGTCACGTTCGGCGCGCCACACACGATGCGCAGCTCGCTCGCGCCACCGTTCACGCGACAGAGCTTCAACTTGTCGGCGCCCGGGTGCTTCTCCGCCGCCAGCACCTCCGCCACGACGATGCCCGGGTGGCGACGGCCGTGCTGCTCGACGCCCTCGACGTAGAAGCCGCGCGTGGCGAGCGCCTCGGCCACCTGCTCGGGCGTGGCGGCGACGTCGACCCATTCCTTGAGCCAGCTCATCGGCAGTTTCATCAGAACTGCTCCAGGAAGCGCACGTCGTTCTCGAGGAACTGCCGGATCTCGTGAATGCCGTGGCGGCCCATGGCGATGCGCTCGAGCCCCATGCCGAACGCGAAGCCCGTGACCTGTTCGGGGTCGTAGCCCACGGCGCGGAACACGTTCGGGTGCACCATGCCGGCGCCCAGCACCTCGACCCACTTGGTGCCCTTGCACACCGGGCAGCGGCGCTCGCCCTGTTCGACACGGATGCGGCCTTCGCCCGCGCACGCTGCGCACTGCACGTCCATCTGCACGCCGGGCTCCACGAACGGGAAGTAGATCGGGATGATGCGCGTCGGCACGTCCTTGCGATAGATCGCGCGCGCGAACGTGTTGAGCGTGGCCTTCAGGTCCGCCATGGAGACGTTCTTTCCCACCGCGAGCCCGTCGATCTGGTGAAACTGATCCATGTGGCTCGCGTCCACGGCCTCGGCGCGATAGACGCGCCCGGGAAACACGAGTCGCAGCGGCGGCTGACGCTCCTCCATCGCCCGCACCCAGCCCGGGGACGTGTGCGTGCGCAGCACCACGTCGGGGCTCACGAAATAGGTGTCGTGCGCGTCGCGCGCCGGGTGATCGGGCGCGAAGTTCAGCTTGCCGAAGTTGTACGTCTCGCGCTCCGCCTCGGGGCTCGTGTAAACGGAATAGCCCAGGCCGTGGAACAGGTCGAGCAGCTCGTCGCGTACCTGTGCGAGGACGTGCGGCCGGCCGGCCCACGGACGACGGCCGGGCAGCGTCACGTCGAGCGCGTTCGCGTCCTCGCGGGCGCGTTCGAGCGACTCGCGCTTGGCTTTCTCGGTGGCCTCGATCAGCGCCTTCCCAAGA
>JAHFBX010000102.1 GCA_023249815.1 Candidatus Eiseniibacteriota bacterium | reverse complement strand
TTCGACGGGGCCACGGTGCTCTCGCCCGCCGGGGCCAAGCTCGAACCGGGCAAGCCCGTGACGTTCGAGATCGTGGGCACGTTCGCGCTGCACTGCGTCACGCGCCGGTTGCGCTCCACCGCCGAGGTCACGCTCTCGGCGGGTGGCGCGAGCCTGGCGTTCGTCGCGACGTTCCCGATCGTGCTCGGGGATTACGCGATCAAGCGACCGGAGTTCCTGTTCCTGAAGCTCGCCGAGGCGCAGGAGCTACGCGTCAGCGCGATCGCTTCTTCGGCGCCTTGACCGGCGACGAGGCGCGGCTGCTCGCCGCGACCGGACGCTTCTTCGCTGTGACGCGCTTCACCCCCGCCCGAGCGGTGGTGGCACGCACCATCCGGCGCGTGAGCTCGCCGATGACGCGGTTGTCGTCGAGCCCGCCCATGCGGCGGAAGCGCTGCTCCACCGCGAGCAGGAACTTCTTGCGCGGGAGCCCGCCGACGTAGTTGGACGGCTTGCCGTCGGCGCCCAGCACGCGATGGCACGGCACGACGATCGCGAGCGGGTTCGTGAGCACGGCCTGCGCCACGGCGCGCAGGTTGCGAGGCTGTCCGACTTCGCGCGCGAGCTGGGCCACGGTGCACGTCTCGCCGTAGGGCACGCGCAGGAGTGCGCGCCACACGGCGCGCGACAACTCGTCGCCCTGCGGATCGATCGGCCACGACAGCGTGTGCGTGGCGCCCGTGAAGTACTGGTCCAGCTGGTCGGCGAGCGGGCGCAGGTCGAACAGCGACGGCTCCCAGCGCATGCCGGGCGACGCCGCGTCCAGCACGGCGATCGTGCGCTTCAAACTCCTACGATCCATGAAGCTCGCGTGGCGCAGCCCGCGCTCGCCCGAGGCCAGGAACAGCAGGCCGAGCGGCTGGGGCGCCGACATCACGTGATAGACCATGCGCATGAGCCGGCAGTCTCCGGGATGCCCGGAGGCCGGTCAAGAGCCGAACGCGCGGCGCGCGCTGCTTCAGCGGCCGGCGTGCCGCGGCAGCAGCGCGCCGGTGCGGGCGCGGTAGGCGAGCCACACCTCGCCGAAGTGCTCGGCGAGCAGCCGCTCCTCGCGCCGCACGCGGGCCCACTGGAACGCGGTCATGAGCGCGGCGAGCGGCAGCGCCACGGCGCTCCCGAACGCGATCGCCGCGCCCCAGTTGGCGAGCAGCGAGCCCAGGTAGCCCGGGTGGCGCACGCGGGCGTACCAGCCCGTGGTCTCGAGCACGTGCTCGCGCTGCAGCGCCACGAGGGGTGAGAACCGAGCGCCCAGCTGCCGCATCGCGGAGACGCGGATCCAGAGCCCGAGCGCCACCATGGCGACACCGGTCCAGCCGAACACCTCACCGGCAGGCAATGACCACACCCCCACTCGCCCACCCCATGAGCTTACCGGCGGGATCGCGAGCGGGATCAGAGCGAGCGCGAGCATCGCGACAGCATCGCGCTCGGTGCGCTGCGTGTCGTGCGCGCGTGTCGGCCGGGCGAGGCTCAACGTCATCGCGGCGATGCCCCACAGCGCGATCAACGCCCACGCTCGAGGTGAGGCGAGCAGTGCCGCCACGCCACCGAGTCCCCAGGCCAGGAGCGCGGCCTCGAGCGACAGCACGACGAGCACGCGGAGCACCAGGAGCGGCAGCGGGGGGCGGGCCGACATGCATGGGACTCTACCCTTGTCCTATTCTGTGCGCATCACATGTCGTCGCACTCGGAGGAAGCCATGAACTTCAGTTTCCTGGGGCCGTTCCACCCGCAGATCGTGCACACACCGATCGCGTTGCTCATCTTCAGCGCATTCTTCGCCATCGTCGGCCGGCTGTTCGACCGCGACTGGCTGCGCAAGGCGTCCGTGCTGATGCTGGTGTTCGGTTTCCTCGGGGCGGTGCTCGCCGAGCAGTCGGGCAAGCCCGCGCATCGAGTGCCCGAGCACGAGCAGGGAGTCCCGGAGGACGAGATCGACGAGCACGCCGCGGGGGCGCAGTGGGTGACGCGCCTGTCGGGCGGCGCGCTGGTGGCGCTCGGGATCGCGACGCGCGTGAAGGGCCCGGTCGCGAGCGGGCTCGGCGTGCTGGCGCTCGTGCTGCAGATCATGGCGGCGACGGCGGTGGGTGTGACGGGCTATCGCGGCGGGAAGCTGGTGTACGACCACGGCGCCAACGTCAAGGTGGATGGCGCACTCGTGAAGAGCGTGCACGCGGGCGAGCGCTCGGAGCGTGAAGCGAAACAGGGCGGAGGGGGAGAGCCGGAACACCGCTGAACCACCACCCGATCGGCGCGACGAGCGTCCCCCGTCGCGCCCGCCTCGGTCGCTTCAGCGCTCCTCGAACACCAGGTCGCGACGCGTCCAGTCGATGGTGGTGCGCCGCTTGAGCAGGATGCCGGGACCCAGGAGCGCGTCACGCCGCACGCCGTGGCGCCACATCTCCACCGGTTCCATGGCGCCCGACCAGCCCGGAAGCTTGTCGTAGGCCATGTTGCCGAGCGTCAGCGACGGCACGTTCACCTGCGTCCACGCCCGGCCCTGGAGCCACGTGCCGGCGCCTTTCACGAGCTTTGAGACGCCACCCGACTTCAAGCCGTGCTCCTCGAACACCACATCGGGCGCGCCCACGCCACCGCCGGGCAGGCCACTCGCGAACGTCATCGCCATCTTGCGGCCGGCCTGGATGGAGCCCCACATCGTGAGCTCGTCCTCGCCCCACAGTTCGAATGGCACGCGGACGCCGGTGAGCTTCGCGGCACTGCCCAATGGTGCCAGCTCGAATCGCCGCGCCGGGTAGTCGAACGTCACGTCAAATCGGCGCAACAGGCTCATGCCGATGACACCCGAGATGGGCATGGCCTCCGGGTTCACCTCGAGGCTCAGCTTGTGGAGCGACAGCACGCCCGCGGGCACGTCCTCGAACTTGACGTCCCCGATCTCGAGCTTCTGCACCACGGCATTGCGCACCGCGACGCGCGTGCCATCCCAGACCGCGAGCCGCTGGCCGCCGATCTCGCGCACTTTGTTCACGATCATCGCCTGCCGGTCGATCAGCAACCCGGGCGTGCCAGTGTCCACGAGCATCAGCACCGTGGCGCCGTTCAGCCGCACTTTGAGCAGCGGTGCCGGCCACGGGCGTTCGAACAGCACCTGCGCGCGCTCGCCGGTGATGCGCATCGGGTTCGCACCCGCCAGGTATTCGAGCAGCGGCTTGCGACCCTCGTCGCCCAGCTCCTCGCTCATCGCCGCCGCCGCCGCCCAGTCGCCACGCCGGATCCGCGTCGCGTAGAGATCGGCGCGCGCCAGCTCCACGTCGCCGGCCGCGGTCAGCAGGCTCTCCGCCTGCGCGGTGCGATCGGCCCACAGCGCCAGCTTGCCGAGCGCCGCCGACGCGGTCGGATCGCCCGGCTTGGCGCTGATCACGCGCGTGAACAGCGCGCGCGCCTCGGGCACGCGGCCGATGCGCAGGAGTGCTGCCGCCAACGTGTCGAGCCGCGCCATGTCGTCCGCATGGCCCGCGGTGTCGCGCGTGGCATAACGCAGCTGCATCTGCGCCTCGCGGTAGCTGGCGTCGGGCGCCAGCCAGTCGGCGAGCGCCGGGGCCACGCCCACCACGAGCAGTACGCCTACGGCCCACGCGCGAACCACGCGCCGGGGGCCGCTCACGAAGCGAGGTACCGGCGCGTGGTCTCGAGCAGCACCTCGGCGCCGATCCTCAAGCTCTGCTCATCCACGTCGAATCGCGGCTGATGATGGTCGTACGTGAGCCCGCGCGACTCGTTCCGCGAGCCGATCGCGATGAACACGCCCGGGATGCGCTCGAGGAACGACGAGAAGTCCTCGCCGCCCATGGTACGCACTTCGGTGCGCACGTTCGGCTCGCCCACCACGGCGGTGGCCGCGGCGCGCGCGTACACGCACATCGCCCCGTCGTTCACCGTGGGCTTGTTGCCACGCTCGTAGAGCACGTCGGCCTCGCAGTCGAGTGCGGCCGCGACCCCACGCACGACGCGCTCGAACTCGCGCGGGATGCGCGCCCACAGATCGCGGTCGAAGACGCGGATGGTGCCATTCATCCACGCCGTCTCGGGGATGATGTTGAACGCCGAACCGGCGCGAAGCTGCGTCACGCTCACCACCAATTCCTTGAGCGGGTCGGCGTTGCGACTGGCGAGCGTCTGGAGCGCGGTGACGGCGTGCGCCAGCGCCACGACCGGGTCGCGCCCGGCCTGCGGCATGGCGGCGTGGGCGCCCTTGCCCTTGAACGTCACGGTGAACTCGTCCACCGCGGCCATCCACGGGCCGACCGTCACGCCGACCAGGCCCACCGGCAGGTCCTGCCACACGTGCAGCCCGAACGTGGCGTCCGCCTTGGCCCATTCCAGCGCGCCGTCCTGGATCATCGCCTCGGCGCCGCCCTTCGGGCCGCCGAGTTCCTCGGCGGGCTGGAAGCACAGCACGACGTTGCCCTTGAGCTCGCGCGCCTCGGCCACCAAACGCTTGGCGACACCCAGCAGGATGCTCGTGTGGCAGTCGTGCCCGCATGCATGCATCCGCCCGGGATTCTGTGAGCGGTAGGGAACGTCGTTCTCCTCGACGATCGGGAGCGCGTCCATGTCGGCGCGCAGCAGCACGGTCTTGCCGGGCTTGCCGCCGGTGATGCGCGCCATCACGCCGGTGCGCCCGACGCCGGTGCGCGGCTCCAGGCCCAGCGCCTTGAGCCGAGTGGCCACGATGCCCGACGTGCGCACCTCTTCGAAGCCCAACTCGGGGTGGGCGTGCAGGTCGCGCCGCGTGGCGACCAGCTCGTCCAAGTCGGCGCCGGCGAAGTGCGGGGTGGCGATGCTCATGGAGGCCTCCGAGACCGCGAGGAGCGCGTCAGGGCGTGCGGGGATGAACCCGCATAGTGCCATCGCGGAGCGCCGCCCGCCACCAACGCAGGGGCCCGGGAGCTGCAAGCCCCCGGGCCCCATGCGCAAGAACCTTCGGACTACTTCGGCAGCATCTTCCGCCGCTCGATCTCCTTCTTGAGCACGTCACGGTTCATCACCTTGAACTCGACGCGGCGGTTCTTCGCCATGTTGAGCTGCGAGGTGTTCTTGACGAACGGCTTCGACTCTCCGTAGCCCTTCGCCGAGAGCTGCTCGCCAGCGAGCGACTTGAACTTGCCCGCCAGGTAGTCCTTCACCGACTGCGCGCGCGCCTCGGACAGCGTCTGGTTCAGCGCCTCGCTGCCGCGCGAATCGGTGTGGCCACCGATCTCGATCTGGAGCTGCGGCCACTTGGTGAGGATGACGCCGACCTCGTCGAGCGCGGTGAAGCTCTCGGGCAGGAGCTCGGCCTTGCCGGTCTCGAAGTTCACGTTCTGGAGCCGGATCATGCCGGTGTCGAGCAACTCGGTCTCCTTCTCGGTGACCTCGATCGGGCAGCCGTTCGAATCCACCTTGAGACCTGCCGGCGTGTCGGGGCAGTTGTCGAGGCCGTCCGGCACACCGTCGCCGTCCGAGTCCTTCGGGCAACCGTTCGCGTCCACGGTGGCGCCCTTCGGCGTGTTCGCACACTGGTCCAGGCCGTCCATGACGCCGTCGCCATCGGAGTCACTCGGGCAACCCTTGGCGTCCACCGTGGCGCCCTTCGGCGTGTCCGGGCACTGGTCCAGGCCATCGTAGACGCCGTCGCCGTCGGAGTCTGTCGGGCAGCCCTTGGCGTCCACCGTCGCGCCCTTCGGCGTGCCGATGCACTGGTCCAACCCGTCCCACACGCCATCGCCGTCCGAGTCGGTCGGGCAGCCGGTGGCGTTCACCGTCGCGCCCTTCGGCGTGTCCGGGCACTTGTCCTTCTTGTCGGGCACGCCGTCGCCGTCGGTGTCGCGCGGCGCGCCGCCCCAACCGAACGTGAGTCCGGCCCAGTACTGCTGGTCGGCCTGATTCGCCTTGGTCCAGTCGTTGACGGAGTCATGGTACGGGATATTCAGCACGTTGCGCGCTTCGAGCCGCAGCGCGATGGCGTCGCTGAACGGCGCCATCCAGCCGGCCGCGGCCTCGAACGTGCCATGGTGCACGTCGTCACTCGCGGCGTCGGAGTTGTAGCGGTTGTAGCCACCGCCCGCGCCGAGGTAGAGGTAGCCGAGTTTGGTGGGCGGCGACACCTGGGCCAGGAGCGAGCCCGAGATGTTGATCACGGTGACGTCGGCGCCAGAGGTGCCGCTGGCTGCGACCTCGTTGGTCTTGCCGTAGGCGCCCGCCACCTCGAGCATGACGCGATCGCCGAACATGCGGCCGAGCCGCGCGCCGAACAGCGGCGCGTTATCGAGGGAGTCCACCGGGTACTTGAAGCGGTTCGAGAACTGCCCCAGGCCACCAAGCGCGGAGAACGACCACGTCTTGGTGTCGGCACTCGCCGCGGTCGCGAGCGAGATCAGCGTCGCCAGCAGCATCCAAGCGGCGAGGGTACCTTTGTGACGCATGGGACCACCTCCATGTGGGGTCGGTGAAGCGTGGGACTCGCGGCGACGCCGCGGGGCCAGTCCGCAAGGCGGGAAGTTAGGCGCGTAGGGGGGGTCCGACAAGCGGTTCCCGTGCGGTCTGTCGCCCCGGGTGTACCGTCCGTCGTGCCACGACCACCATACGCCGCACCGGGCTAGGGCGTAAGTCGTTGGTGCGCGATGCTTCGTGGTGAGGCTGGGCCGCTCGGCGCCCCGCCGCTCGAACCCGAGGAGGTCCACATGGCGGTGTTGGAGATCCGGGAGGCGCGCAAGAGCTTCGGCACCACGCGCGCGCTCGACGGCCTGTCCGTGGCGCTCGAACCGGGCGAGATGCTGGGCCTGCTGGGGCCGAACGGCGCCGGGAAGACCACGTTGATCCGCGCCATCGCCGGTCGCGTCAAACTGGACGGCGGCAGCGTGTCGCTGTTCGGGCGTGTGCTCGAGGCCGGCGCGACCCGCGCCGACCTGGGCGTGGCACCGCAGGAGAACGCGCTCTATCCGCTGCTCTCGGCACGCGAGAACCTGGAGACGTTCGGGCGGATGAACGGGCTCGAGGGCAAGCGCCTGCGCGAACGCACGGCGTGGGCGCTGGAGTGGACCGGGCTCGCCGAGCGGGCGAGATCCGTCGTGAAGTCGTTCTCGGGCGGCATGAAGCGCCGGTTGAACCTGGCCTGCGGCGTGCTCCACGAGCCGAAGCTCGTGCTCCTGGACGAGCCCACCGTCGGCGTGGACCCGCAGAGCCGGGAGAAGATCTACGACATGTTGGGCGCGCTCCGCGCCGACGGCGCCTCGCTGCTCTTGACGACGCACTACCTCGAGGAGGCCGAGGCGCGCTGCGAACGCATCGTCGTGGTGGACCACGGCCGCGCCATCGCCGCCGGCACGCTCTCGGAGCTGGTCGAGCAGGCCGGGTTGACGGGCCGCCGTGTGCGCGTGCGCCTGGACCGCCCTGCGCAATCGCTGCCCGCGGGCTTTCGCGCCGAGGGCGACGCCTCGCTCCTCACCGCGAGTATCCACGACGTGAGCGCCGAGCTCCCCGGCCTGCTGACGCGATTGAGCGGCGCCGGGCTCGGCGTGCGCGACCTCGAGGTGCGGAGCGCCAGCCTGCAGGCCGTGTTCCTCGAACTCACCGGCAAGGAGTTGCGTGAATGATCCTCCTGCTCGTCCGTAACGCCTGGCGGCAACTCGCGCGCGATCGTGCGGCGCAGGTGCTGTCGTTCGTGGTGCCGCTCGTGTTCTTCTCGATCTTCGCCGTCATCTTCGGGGGCGGCCCCGGCGGCGGCAGTCGCGTCACTGGCACGAGCCGCGTGCGCGTCGTGGTCGTGGACGAGTCCCGCACCGACAAGAGCCGTGCACTCGTGAAGGCGCTCGAAGCCGACTCCGGCCTGCGTGTCATCGCCGCGCTGCCCGAGGCCTCGCGAGGCGGCGGCCGTCCGGGCGATCCGTTCACGCGCGAGGTCGCCGAGCAGTGGGTGAAGCGCGGCGATGTGTCGGTGGCGCTGGTGCTGCCCGCCGGCATCGAGAACTCGATCATGAGCTTCGTGGGCGGCGAGAGCGTGAACGCGATCCTGCTCTCGGACCCCGGTGACCCGGTGGCGTCTCGCCTGCTCGGCGGATTGCTCCAGCGCGCTGCGCTCCGCGTCTCGGCGAGCGGCGGCGGCACGCTGGACCTGGGTCCGAACAGCGCCGTGGACCAGATGATGCCGCTCCGCTTCGAGGAGCGCCCGGTGCTCGGCAAGAAGGCGGAGAGCCCGATGATCGCATTCTACGCCGCGGGCATCGCGGTCATGTTCATCATGTTCTCCGCCGCCGGCGCGGGCGGCGCGCTCATCGAGGAGACCGAGTCCGGGACGCTCGAGCGCGTGCTCACGACCGGGCTCGGCATGAATGGCCTGTTGTTCGGCAAGTGGCTCTCGCTCACCTCGTTCGCGTGCGTGCAGATCGCGGTCATGTTCGTGTGGGGCATGATCGTGTTCCGGCTGCCGCTGCTCTCGCACCTGCCGGGGTTCGCCGTGATGACGGTGTGCACGGCCGGGGCCGCGGCGGCGTTCGGCCTGGTGCTGGCGACACTGTCGCGCACGCGGCAGCAGCTCTCGGGACTTGCGAACCTGCTCGTGCTGGGGCTGAACGCCCTCGGTGGCAGCATGTTCCCGCGCTTCCTCATGAGCGAGTCGCTGCAGAAGTTCTCGCTCGTGGGCTTCAACGCCTGGGCGCTGGACGGCTTCTTGAAGGTGTTCTGGAGGGAGGCGCCGCTTGCGGAACTTCTCCCTCAGGTGGCGGCACTGCTCGGCTTCACGGCGCTGTTC
>JAHFBX010000101.1 GCA_023249815.1 Candidatus Eiseniibacteriota bacterium | reverse complement strand
CAGGTCGTCTATGGCCTCGGTGGTGCGCGCTTCCGCGAGCCGCCGGTAGAGCGCCAGCTTCTCGTGCTCGTCGGGCACGTAGTCGTCGGGCAGGTAGGCGCTCCAGTCGGTGAGCAGTCGCGGCTCCGGCGCCAGTGCCTCGACCTCGCCGCGCAGCTCGGTCACCGCTTCCTCCAGCAGCTTGACGTAGAGATCGAAGCCCAGTCCCATGATGTGCCCGTGCTGCTCGGGCCCGAGCATGTTGCCGGCGCCGCGGATCTCCATGTCCTTCAACGCCACCTTGAAGCCCACGCCCAGCTCGTCGAACTCCTCGATCACGCGCAGGCGCTTCTCGGCCTCCTCGGTGAGCACGCGGCGGCTCGGCACCATGAGGTAGGCGTACGCGCGGTGCGAGCTCCGGCCGACGCGGCCGCGCAACTGGTAGAGCTGTGCTAGTCCCAGCGTGTCGGCGCGGTCCACGACGAGCGTGTTGACGGTCGGGATGTCGATTCCGGATTCGATGATCATCGTGGCCACAAGCACGTCGGCGCGACCCTCGGTGAAGTCAAGCATCACCTGCTCCATCTCGTGCTCGTGCATCTGGCCGTGACCCACCACGACGCGCACCTGCGGCACCAGCTTCTGCAACTCCGCCGCTTTGTTGTAAATGGTCTCGACGCGGTTGTGCACGTAGAACACCTGCCCGCCGCGATCCACCTCGCGCAGGATCGCGTCGGTGACCACGTCGGGGTCGAACTCCAGCACCTCGGTGTGGACGGGAAGTCGGTTCGCGGGCGGCGTCTCGATGACGCTCATGTCGCGCGCGCCGGCGAGTGACAGGTTGAGCGTGCGTGGGATGGGGGTTGCGGTGAGCGCCAGCACGTCCACGGTGCGCGTGAGCTGACGGATCCGCTCCTTCTGCGCGACGCCGAAGCGATGCTCCTCGTCGATCACCACCAGCCCCAGCTCGGCGAACTTCACGTCTTTCGAGAGCAGCCGGTGCGTGCCGATGACGATGTCCACGTCGCGTCTCGCGAGCCGCGCGACGACGTCCTTCTGCTGCTTCGCGGTGCGGAAGCGCGACAGCACCTCCACCTTCACCGGGAAGTCGGCGAGCCGCTCGCGGAACGTGTGGCCGTGCTGCTGCGCCAAGATGGTGGTGGGCACCAGCACCGCCACCTGCTTGCCCTCCTGCACCGACTTGAACGCGGCGCGGATCGCCACCTCGGTCTTCCCGTAACCCACGTCGCCGCAGATCAGCCGGTCCATGGGTGCCGCGGTCTCCATGTCGGTGCGCACGTCGTCGATGGCTTTGATCTGGTCAGGTGTCTCGTCGTACGGGAACGAGGCCTCGAGTTCTCGCTGCCACACGGTGTCGGGCCGGAACGCGTGGCCGGGCAGCGCGCGGCGGGCGGCGTACGCCTTGAGCAAGCCGTCCGCCATGTCCTGGATCGCGCGCTTGGCGCGCGCCTTGGTCTTCTGCCACTGCGCACTCCCGAGCGCGTGGATGCTCGGCCTGGCGCCATCCCCGGCGGAATAGCGTGACACCAGCGAGAGTTGGTGCACGGGCACGTAGAGCACGTCGGTGCCGGCGTAGTTCAACTCGAGACAGTCGGTCTCCTGCCCCGACAGCGTCAGCCGCTTCATGCCCTTGTAGACGCCGACGCCATGGTCCTCATGCACCACGTAGTCCCCGGGCTTCAGCGCCGAGAGCTCGGCAGCGGTGAGTCCTGCGGTCCGGCGCGACCGGCGCCGGCGCCGCCGGTATCTCGAAAAAATCTCGTGGTCGGTGAGCAACGCGAGGCCCGCGGCCTTCCACGTGAACCCGGCCGAGACGAGCCCCACGCCGAGCGTGGCGCCGGCGTCGCCCAGCAGTTCGAACAGCCGGTCGCGCTGCCCCTGGTTGTCGCACAGGATGACCGGCGTCGCGCCGTTCGCGGCCAGCTCCGCCAGGTGGTTCTTCAACTTCTCCGTGGAGCGCTGGAGCGGTTCCGGTGGCGAGCACTCCACCACCAGCGTCGCGGCATAGCGCGCGCTCTCGCCGGCGCGCGCCACCGAGCCCATCCAGTCGGCGCCCGGTCGCGTGCTCGCGAGCTCGGTCCAGGCGTCTTCCGAGAGCCACAGCTGCTCGGGCGGCGAGATGAGCGGGTAATGCGCGCGCGTCTCGTCGAAGCCGCGGCGCACGCCCTCCCACAGGTCCTCGGCGCGATCGTCGAGCTGTGCGGGGTCATCGAGAACGACCAGGATGTCTTGGGGCAGGTGGTCCAGCAGACCGCCCAGGTCGGCGTCGTAGTAGCCTGCGAATCGCTCCATGCCCTCGTGGAACAGGTGCGCACCGGCTCGCGACGCGTCATCGCCCGCGTCGCGCAACCGCTGGGCCACGGCCTCTACCTCGCCGGGCTCCACCACGATCTCGTAGCGCGGCAGCACGCGCGCCGCGGCGAGCTTCTCGAGCGAGCGCTGCGTGCCGGCGTCGAACCGGCGCAGCGACGCCACGCTGTCGCTGTCGAACTCGACGCGCAGCGGGTCGTTCCAGCCCACCGGCCAGACGTCGAGGATGCCGCCGCGCCGCGCGCACTGGCCCACGGCTTCCACCTCGGGCAAGCGCTCGTAGCCTAGGAAAACGAGGCGCTCGAGCATGCGATGCGGCTCGACATCCTCACCTGTCTTGAGCGCCAGCACCGCGCGTGCGAGCCGCTCCGGCCGCGGCACCTTCTGCAGCACGCCGCGCACCGTCGCCACGACCACGCCCTGCTCGCCCGCGGCGAGACGCGCGAGCGTGTCGAGCCGCTCGGCCGTCACCGACGGGTGCGGCGACGACGGGTCGTAGGGCAGCGTGTCGGGCTCGGGGAACGCCAGCGTGGCGGCGCGGCCGCGGAAGTACTCGACGTCATCGCGCGCGCACTCCCACACCTCGCCGTGCGGCACCACGTAGAGCACGGTGCGGCCGAGTTCCCGCTGGAGCCACGACACGAGGAAGGCGCGTGACGAACCCGTGAGGCCACGCAGCGCCGCGCGCGGGCGCTTGCCGCCGGCGTCGGCGCGCCCGGACCCATCCTTCGGACGGGTTCCCCCGGCGCGTAGCATGTCGAGCAACTCACGCGCGATCGCGCTCTTGCCGGCGTGCGACAGCAGCGACTCGGCAAGCGCGTCCTTGAGGAACACCTCGGGAGCGGTCATGGCCAGCGGCGTGCGCGAGTCGGGCGCGAGCCGATCACCGCCTGCCGTTCGCCGGCACCACCGCGGCGCGATCGTCGAGCAGTCGGCGCAACGTGCGCTCCAGCTCGGCATAACTGGCGTCGCACGACGCGTGCTGCGGATCGCGGCTCGGGTGGTACTCGCCGCCGCCCTGCGCCCAGCGCACGATGCCGTCTCGATCGATCAGGAACGACACGCTCGTCCAGCTGCGACCCGGATGGTTCACGAGCCACCAGCGATTGAGCGTCGTCCACTCTTGGTCCACCGCGAGCGGCCCGCTGAAGCCGAGCTTGCGGGCGGTGCGGCGCACGAACGTGTCGCTCACCTCGTGCACCGGCTTGGGGTGGAACACGCCCACCACCACGAGACCCTGCGACGCATAGCGCGTCCGCAGAGTTTCGAGGCCCGGCAGCGTGTTGCCGCAGAATCGGCAGTTCGTGTTGAACCAGCGCAGCAGAACGACCTTGCCGCGAAGCCCCTCGAGCGTGAGTGGCTTCGTGTCCACCCAGCGCGTGAAGCTCCACGCGCGCGCTGGCTGGTCGAGCAGATCGGCGGGCGAATCCACGTCGTCGATCGCGGCATGGACGTCGGCCGGACCCGGTGCGGCCAAGGCCGCGTGGATCGCGGGTGTGGACGAGGTCAGCATGAGCCCGGCGAACAGCAGGAAATGGCCCGCGAAGCGCCTCATGGGGTGCGGAACACGGGGCGGAGTGTGCCCAGGATGCGAGGTTTCGGTCGTCATGTCCCCAGAGGCTAGCCCGTCTCGCGCGAAGTGTCGAAGTACGTGACGGGCAGCGACATGCCCCTGCAAGCGACACGTTCACACGTGCGCGGAGCTCGTGTCCGCGCGCGCGAGTGTCACTTGGCACTCCTCAAGGGCGGACCTAGACTGCCGGCGCTACCGTTCCACCCCGCCCAGACCCCCACAGGAGGTGACTCTTGACCGCACGCACGCTCCCGCGCCTCGGTCTCGCCATCATCGCCATCGCGTTCGCTGCGTCCGCCGCGAACGCTGTTCCACCCGCGACACTCAACAAGGTGGATCCGAAGGCGCCGTGCTTCCGCTGGCCCGCCGTGGACCTGGACGGCGACGGCGTGTTCGACCGCCTCGACCGCTGCGACAACACGCCGAAGGGCGCGTTCGTGAACGAATGGGGCTGCCCGGTCGATTCCGACGGCGACGGCGTCTACGACGGGCTCGACAAATGCCCGAACACGCCGCCGGGAGAGAAGGTCAACAAGGACGGCTGCTCCAGGGTGCAGCTCTCGGGTTCTTCCCGCGCGCAGGACCAGGACGTGAAGATCACGCCCGTGCCGCTCACGCCGACCCCGCCGCCGGCCCCGCCCGTGAGCGAGACCGAACGCCAGCTCGTGGAAGGCGGCCGCATCCGGCTCGAGAACGTGTACTTCGAGACTGGCAGTGCCAACCTGCTTCCTGAGTCCGAGACCACGCTCAACGAGGTGGGTGGCGTGCTCGAGAAGTTCGTGGACCTGCGCCTCGAAGTGCAGGGGCACACCGACACGCGCGGCGCCGCGGCGTACAACATGCGGCTCTCGCAGACGCGCGCCGAGTCCGTGCGCGGCTACCTGCTCTCGCACTTCAGGCTGACCGCCGGAAACGTGATCGCGAAGGGCTACGGCGAGACGCAGCCAGAAACCAAGGAGCGGAACGACGAGGAGCGCCTGCGCAATCGCCGCGTCGAGATCAAGGCTCTGAATCCCGAGGTGCTGCCGAGGAACGTGAAGGTCGAGCAGAAGAACTGACGTTCAGCCCGTCTTCCGAGGCGTGCCGGCCAGCCCCGCCATGCCCCAGCGCGCGATCACGGACTCTGCCACGAGCAGCAGCAGCGCCGCGATCACGAATTCGGGCCACAGCTCGCGGCCGAAGCGCGCCTGCCGGATGCGCGCGGCGAGGTCGTCCCCGACACGGACCAGCCGCGCGCGCCCGTTAGGGAACGCGGAGATGAGCGACGCTTCGGGCAGCGGCGCCAGGTCGCCCTCGCGTGGATCGGGATTCACCGCGAAGCTGGTGCGCAGCCGTCCGTCCGCGAACGCGCGGTAGAGCCCGGTGCGGTCGAGCGGCGCGCTCACGGCGCGTGCCGCGCCGCGACCGGTCTCCACACTCAACGCCACCTCGCGCCCGGCCTCGTCCTCGATGCGCCACGTCGCCGAAGCCGGTGCGCTCCACGTGTCTCCCGGGTAGAGCGACGGCGCGGCCGTGCCGCGCGCCAGCACGCGTGCGGCCTGGTGGACGAGCGGCAGGAACGCGCCCGAGATCGCGAAGTCGCTGCGCGCGGCATCCAGCGGCGTCGCGAGCAACAGCACGCGATCGCCTTCGACGAGCGCCGCGTGACGCTCGTCGTAGCGGAGCAGTACGCGAGAGCCGGCCGCGGCACGCACCACCGGGACGCGCGTGAAGCGCGCCTGGGTGAGCGGCTCGCCGGGTCGCGCCGGGAAGCCATCGAGGATGGCGTGCCCCGCGACCGCGCGCAGCAGCCGCCACGCCGCTCCCGCGGGGGCTGAGTCCTCCGCCGCCATCGTGGCGGTCTTGAGCGTGCCCAGGAGTTCGTTCCACGCCATCAGGTCCGCGCGGCCGCCGGGGACCAACAGCAGGCCGCCGCCCGCGCGATGGAAGTCGAGCACGGCCTGGAGTTCGGCCGGGCCCAGCCGCTCCACGTCGCCGATCACCACCAGGTCCGCGTCGCCGACGCCGGCCGCGAGTTGCGCAGCGTCGAGCGCGCGCACCGTGAGCCCCGAGGCCGGCGAGCCCGCATCGAGTGCCAGCCGGAGCGGCGAGGAGGTGCCATCCTCGCGCAGTATCACGCGCAGCGTGCCCGAGCGGCCGGATGTGAACACGCGGCGATTGTCGAGCGCGAGCGCGTCGTCGGGGAGCAGCACCTCGCCGCCCGCCTCGGGCAGGCGAGAGAGCGGGAGCAGCGCGCGGCCCTCGCCGCGCGAGGCCAGCGAGACGAATCCGCGGCCGAGCGAGAGATTGGGCGAAGCAGCACCTGTCGCGCCGTTCGCACCGGGAGCCGCGTCGCCCGCGCCGCTCGCCAGTTCGCGCGCCTCGAGCGCGAAGTCCTGCGCCGTACTGCCGCTCGTCGCGTCGTACGACACCGCGCCCACCTCGAGCGCGGGCGCGGTGCCGAGGTCTGCGGCCGGCGCCAGCGTGGCATTCGTGAGCGCGGCGTTCGCGCGGCTCCTCGGCGTGAGCGGCACCAGGTAGACGCGCGACGTCCCCCACGGACCGGGCGGCACGTCGAGCTCGGACCCGCTTGTGGCGGGCGCCCCGACGAAGCCCGTGCGCTGGAAGTCCGACACCCAGAACAGCTCGCGATTGAGCGCGCGCGACCCGGTGAGTGCACGCGCGGCCACGCTTAAGGCGGTGGCGTGATCCGTGGCGGCAGCACTGGGCGTCAACGTCTGGCTCGCGGCGCGAAGCCGCACCGCGTCGGCGATCGGCGTTTCCGAGAGCGGTCGCGGCGTGCGGTCGTACGGCACGAGCAGCAGTTCGTCGGCTGGGCCCAGCGTGGCGAGCAGGCTCTCGACGACCCGGCGCGCGGTGGCCGTGAGCGGCCGGCCCTCTGCGTCGGGAGCGCCCATGCTGCCCGAGACGTCCACCAGCGCCACCAGCGTGCTAGCCGCGGACCCGCCGCGCGAGCCACCCTGCAGCGACGGTCGCGCCATGGCCATCGCGAGCAGCGCCACCGCCAGCGTGCGGAGCAGCAAGAGCAGCAACTGCTTCAAGCGCAGGCGGCGGATCTCGCTCTGGTTCACCTCGGAGATGAAGTCGAGCGAGGGGAAGCGCACCTCGCGCGGCTTCCGGCGCGTGAACAGGTGGATCAACACGGGGATCGCGGCCGCGCCGAGCCCGAACAGGAACAGGGGGTTCAGGAAGTTCACGTGCGCACACTCCGCGAAGTGCTCCGCCGATCACGTCTCATCGCCACAGCTCCTGCCAGGTTCGCGTCGAGTCGTCCCACAGCTCGATGCCCGTCACGGGATGGATCTCCCAGCCGGTTCGCCGTACCGCTTCGCGCGCGAGCATCCACCTGCTCGGGAGCTTGTCGTAGGGATGGTCGTACAGGAGCCAGCCCGAGAGCCGGACGCGACGCGGACCCGCCTCCCACGGGCTCGGGCCCCCGACGTTGGGGCGGAACGCCACGAGCAGCGAGTCGTAGCCCCAGCTCGGACGCATGCTTCGCCAAGGCGACGAGATCTCGGCCACGACATAGACCGTGTCGCGGTCGAGCCGCGTGCGCTTGTTCTCCGCCAACTCCACGTGCACATCGCCGTCGCCCGAGAGCAGGATGCGCTGCACCCAGCCGGCCATGCGCACGCCCTGGGCCTCGAGCTTCAGCCGTTCCGCGAACGGCGGATGGTGCGGCAGTGCGGCGAAATCGTTCATCGTGAGATCGCGCCACGACGCAGGCGGCTCGAGCCGATCCTTCATCTCGCGCAGGTGCCTGGTCTCCTGCGGCAGGCCGGGCGCGCGGCCGAGGAGCGTGAGCCCGACCACGAGCACCGCGGCTCCGGCGGCGAACACGAGCACGCCGATCGAACGGGCGATCACAGCAACGTGGCCCGCTTCTCGAGGTAGGCGAGCAGCGCTCGGTCGAACGGGGTGCGCGTGTCGAGCGGCACGTAGTCCACGCGCTGCTCGCGGCAGGCACGCGCGTACTGGTCGCGCCACGACTCGAGCTGCTGGCGGTAGCGCGCCGCGATCTCCCACGGCTCGGTGGTGAGCTGCGCGCCGGTCTCCAGGTCCACGAACGTGGACGCGTCGGTGTACGGGAACTCGATCTCGTCGGGATCCAGGATGTGGAACACGATGACTTCGTGACGCCGATGCCGGAAGTGCTGCAATCCCGAGAGCACATCGGCCGGCTTGTCGAGCAGGTCCGAGAGCAGCACGACGAGGCCGCGGCGTTTGATGCGCTCGGCGAGCTCGTGCAGCACCGGCGCCAGCCTCGTGCGGCCCGCGGGCTCGCCGGCCGACAGGCACTTGAGCACGACATCCAGGTGCGACCGCACCGAGCGGGAAGGCACGTACTGGAGCGGCGTCTCGGCGAACATCAGCGCGCCGACGGCGTCCTGCTGGCCGATCATCAGGTAGGCGAGTGCCGCGGCGAGCGATCGCGCATATTCGAGCTTGGACAGCGACGCGCGCTCCGAGCGGAATCCCATCGAGCCCGAGAGATCCACGAGCAGGTGGGCACGCAGGTTCGTCTCCTCGGTGTACTGCTTGACCAGGTAGCGATCGCTCTTCGCCAGCACCTTCCAGTCGAGGTTCTTCAGCGGATCACCCGGCATGTACGGGCGATGTTCGGCGAACTCCACCGAGAAGCCGTGAAACGGCGAACGGTGCATGCCGGCGATGAAGCCCTCCACCACCAGGCGCGCGCGCACGTCCAGGTGGGCGAGCCGCGCGACCACGGCGGGGTCCAGCCAGTGCCGCGCTTCGCGGACACTGGGGCGCGAGCCGCTCGGCACACCGTGCGAGGGCGCGTTCATCGTGCTAGTCCCGCCACGCGGTCCACTCGAGGTTGTCGCCTTCCTGGATGGGGCGGTCGCCGGCGACGGAGGCCTTGTCCACGTAGCTCGCGAACGACGGCCGCACCTGCCAGCGTGAGAACCCGGCCACGCGAAGCA
>JAHFBX010000100.1 GCA_023249815.1 Candidatus Eiseniibacteriota bacterium | reverse complement strand
CGCGGCCGTCGAGGAAGCGCACGACGGGATTGTTCCACGCCGGCTCGCCGAAGCGCGTGAGCTGCTCGGCGTCGCGGCCGCCGTGATTGTTGGCGACGAACACCGGCACGAACTCGTGTTCGATCGCCTCGACGAGCAGCGGCTGCGACAGCACCTCGTGACCGAATCCCACGCACGTCGCGCACCCGGGCACCTCGTCGAACAGCACGAGCGCTGGACGCCCGCTCGCGCGCGAGGTCGCGAGCGCCTGGTCGAGGTCACGGCCCCAGCGGACGAGCCCCAACTCGGGCTCCGCGCCGGACCGGCGCGCGGGAACGAGCGATGTGGCGAGAAGGAGCGTGAGGAGCGGAAGCAGCGCGGGCATGACGGTCCTCCGAAGCCGAACGGGCGGGACACGGGAGTTTCGTGCCCTCCCTACGTCCCGCCCGTCCGCGCGTGACCGTGACGCCCGCGCGGGCCGCTACCAGATCGTGACGCGCACGTCGTCCGGTCGGTACATCGCCTCGCCCGGTTGGATGCCGAACGCCTGGTAGAACTCGGGGATGTTCGCGAGCGGCCCGTTCACACGCAGGAACTGCGGCGCGTGCACGTCGGTCATGATCTGGTTTTGCAGCGATTCCGGACGCCGCTGGCCCAGCCACGACAGGGCGTAGCCGAGGAAGTAGCGCTGTTCCGGCGTCAGTCCGTTGATCTTCTCGCCCTTCTTGTACTGCTCGGTGCGCTTGAACGCCTCGAACCCGAGCACGACGCCGCCCAGGTCGGCGATGTTCTCGCCGAGTGTCGCTTGCCCGCGCACGTGCTTGCCGCCGATGACGTAGGCATTGAACTGCTCCACGAGCTTCTGCGCACGCTGCGTGAAACGCACCGAGTCCTCGGGGTTCCACCACGGGTTCAAGTTGCCGTTCGCGTCGAACTGCCGGCCCTCGTCGTCGAAGCCGTGCGTGATCTCGTGGCCGATCGTGGAGCCGCCGGCGTACGAATAGAGGACCGCGTCGTCCACGAGTGAATCGGGGATGCCCGGCAGCATGAATGCCGCGGCGGGCAACACCATCTCCACCTTCGAGCCGTCGTAGTAGGCATTGTAGGTTTGCGGCGTCATATCCCAGAGCGTCCGGTCCACGGGCTTGCCGAGCTTGCTCGCCTCGTGCCGGAACCACCACTCGTTCACCGCCACGCGGTTCGCGGCGTAGGAGACGCGGCCGAGCTGGAGCGCGGAGTAGTCGCGCCAGCGGTCGGGGTAGGCGACCTTGCGGCCGACGCGCGCGAGCTTGTCGAGCGCCCTCGCTTTCGTCTCCTCACTCATCCAGGGCAAGGTCTGGAGCCGAGAGCGGTAGGCCGCAAGGATGTCCTCGGTGAGCCGCTCGTAGCGCGCCTTCGTGGCGGGCGAGCAATAGCGTTTCACCCACTCCTGCCCCACGAGCTCGCCGATCGCGCCCTCCGTCGCGTCGAGCGAGCGCTTCCAGCGCGGGCGCTGCGCCTTCGCGCCGGAGAGCACGGTGCCGTAGAACCGGAAGTTCTCCTGGTCGAAGGGGCGGCTCAAGGTCGGCGCGAGTGCGGTGACGACGTTCCAGCGGAGCTCCGCCTGCCACTCGGAGAGCCGAGTGATGCTCAGGCAGGAGTCGAGCTGCCGGTAGAACTCAGGCTGACCGACGATCACCGTGTCCTGCACCGGCACGCCCATCGCCGCGAATTGCGCCTTCCAGTCCAGCGTCGGCGTGAGCTTCGAGAGCTCGGCGAGCGACATCTTGTGGTAGTTCGCCCACGGGTCGCGGCGCTGCTCGAGCGTGCGCGAGCGGGCCGCAAGCGCGGTCTCGATCTTGAGCACCGACGCCGTGGACGTGGCCGCGGTGGCGGAGTCCTCGCCGAGCAGCTTGAACATCGCGAGCACATGCTTGCCGTACTCGGCGCGCACGCGTTTCGAGTTCGCGTCGTTGGCGAAGTAGTAGTCGCGATCCGGCATGCGGATGCCGCCTTGCAGCAGGTGGACGAGGTATCGCTCGCTGTTCCGCTCGTCCTGCCACACGGCGACCGAATAATACGGATCGAAGCCCTGCGCCTGGAACGCACCAACGACGCTGAGGAGCTCCGTGCGCGTGTGCACGTCTCCGATCTGCTGGAGGTAGCTCGACAGCGGCCGCGCCCCGAGGCGGTCAGCGGTCACCGAGTCCATCGCCATCGTCCAGAAGTCCCCGATCTTCTGCGCGTTCGAGCCCGCCATCGCGCGCGTGCGCGCCGCCTCCTGGCAGATCGTGAGCCGCTGCAGGTAGGTCTCCTCGTTCACGAGGTTGGCGATCCCCCAGCGCGATTCGGACGCCGGGATCGGGTTCTCCGCGATCCAGCGACCGCAGGCGTACTGGAAGAAGTCCGTGCCGGGCTTCACCGACGGATCCATGTCCTTGACGAGCGGATCGAGGGAAGGAGGGAGTGTGGGATCCGCGAGCGCCGGAACTGCGGCGCCGAGGAGCAGCGCGGCGAGCGCCGGCGAGACGAGGCGACGGCACGTCGTCACGAGGCGGGCGAGGGCCATGGTGGACCTTTCGGGAACAGGGGGACGTCGTGGGGGAGGGACGGCGCGCACAGTAGGGCGCCCCGTCGGCGCTCGCCAGCGGTGGGCGCCGTCTCGTCCCCCGGGAACGCCCAAGCGCGTCGCGTGGCGCCACGAACGAGGCGTCGGAGTCGCACACTTGGTGCATTCCTGATGCGGCGGGCCCCATGCCTGGCTCGCCGCCCCGCGGGATGAACTCACGAATCGATCGGCCTGGGCGACCTGCAAGCCCGCCGCAACGACGAGGAGCCGGACCCCGAAGGGTCCGGCTCCCGATACGACGAAGCGATTACTTGCTGGAACCCGGAAGGTAGAACGCCACGCCCGCCCGGAGCATGAGGCCCGAGTAGTCGGTGGCCAGCTCGGGGGTGGCCGACGTGTTGTCGACCTTGGTGTCTTTGATGTTCGCGACGCGGTAACCGGCGTTACCCGTGAGCGCGAAGCCCGGCCGTACCGTCCACTCCGCGAGGCCCATCATGTGGAAGCCGACCGTGCTGCCCTCGAGCTTGATGTCGTTGCTCGAGCTGCTGGTGATCTCTCCGGACAGCGAGTAGACCCCGAGGCCCGCGCCCAGGCCGAACCTGGCCGGCGAGCTGGTCGGGAAGAAGTAGCCGGCCGTCGCCTCGAACGCGTTGGCGTTCAGACGGGCGACGTCGCCACTCACCTTCTCCTCACGGCTCACGTACATCGGCTCCCAGCTCGCGGAGATCATCCATGAGCTGTTCGGCCACATCCGCATGCCGAGCCCGCCGCCGTAACCGGTGCCGAACTCCTGCATGTCGCCGCCGCTCTGGTTGGCCGGGGCCACGACGCGGTCGTTCCAGTCCTTCATGTTGTGCGTGCTGAACGCACCGAAGACTTCGCCGCCAACCGTGGCGGCCGCTGCCGGGGCGGAGACGACGATGGCGCAACAGATCGTGAGCAGAATCCTGAGCGCAGACTTCCGAATCATGGATTAAACCCCCTTGGCGATGCGGCGAGAACGTGTACCCGCTGCCGCCGGACGGCGGACCGACAACCCGGGGAGTCCGAACGAGTGGGCAACGTGCTCCGGGTGTGCGGGCCTAAGGGTTTTCGGCAGGTGGAGGCTGAGTCCTTAGTGCCGGACGAAAGGCGCAAGTCATTGGTCGAGTGCAGGATGCGCTGTCGGCCGCCTTCTGCTTCGCCCACAACCTGTTGCCACATCTCACGTCCGCGGGACAGGCTTCGAAGGGCCGCGGGGCGATGGTGGAGCTGCGTGCGTTGTCGCTACTCCTCCGCGGACCGCGCGAGCAGACTACAGACGGGCGTTCATCCGATCGCCTGTGCTGGCGGTGCTCGCGACCCCCGCGCGTCCATAGGAGGTGAACGCTGAAGCCCCAGTCGCCGCACGATGGCGTCTACGCCCGCATCGGTCCGTCGCGCGTCCATGGTGTCGGCGTCATCGCGATCCGCGACATCCCGGCGGGGACGCTCATCTTCCGTGGTGAGAACGAGCACGTCGTCTGGGTGTCGCGTGCACGGATCCGCCGGCTCCTCCCGGCGATCCAGAAGATCTACGAGGACTTCGGGATGCTGGACGGCAACCGGATCGGCGTGCCTTCGCATCTCCACAACCTCTCGGTCTGCTGGTACGTGAATCATTCCGATCGACCGAACACCAAGGCGGGCGATGACGGCCGCTTCCGCGCGCTGCGCCGAATCCGGAGGGGCGAAGAGCTGACCGCTGACTACCGCACGTTCTCGGACGAGGAGCCGCAGTTCGGACCGAAGCGCGTGGTGCGCAGGCGGACCCCGAAGCGCGCGCGCACGAAGGGCGGACACGACGCGGCCCGTCCTAAGTGAGCATGCAGGGCCGTCCGCCGCCGCGCCGGCGCGCGCCCGGCCGCGGCATGGCAGTAGGTCCAGGCCTCGGACGAGCGGGAGAGTGATGGCGAGGGGCCCCGGGGCGGGCGTATAGGCCCGCGCGTATGAGTGTCCTCATCCTCCGGCAGAAGCTTGAGGACGAGCCGTAGAAGCCGAAGCTGCTGCTCACCGAGGCCGGCGTGGCGTACCGCCTGGTCGAGGACGCCGCGGCCGAACAAGCGGACGCCCGGCGCGGGCGTGGCGCGCCGGGCGTCTCGGGATCGTCCAATCCGCTACTGCACGAGCACCACGTTGAGCGTGCGTTCGACGTGACCCGCCACGAGACGTGCCCGATAGATGCCCGGCGCGACGCGATCGCCCCGATCGTTCGTGCCGGCCCAACGGATGGCGTGGTCGCCACCGTCCAGCACGCCGTTCACGAGCCTCGCGATGCGCCGGCCCGACAGGTCGAACATCGCCAACTCGACGCGCTGCGAGGCAGGCAGCCGGAATCGCAGCGTGCCGCCGTCCGTGGACGGGTTCGGCCCGTGCGAGAACGCGAGCGCGTTCGTGCCGGCGCTCTCCACGCCCACGAGCTGCGGGAACCAGCCGATGTCGAAGAAGTTGTGGAACGTGAGGTCTACGGACTGCGACAGGTCCGGGTTGATGGACGGCTCCATGAGCAGGTTCGGGAACGCCGAGACGTCCCAGTGCGACACGCTGGAACCTGGCTGGCCGGGGTTGGGCGCGAACATCTGCACGCGACCGGCATCATCGATGCCCGCGAGCTTCACGGGATCCAGACTCAGCTTCGCGGTCACCGTGCCGGAGCCGAGCGCGGTCTTGAGGGCGTTGCCGTCGGTGAGCGAAAGACTGGTCACAGGGATGGTCACCACGGGGGCCGCGCCGCGCAGTGGCTGCTCGGGGCCGCTCACGTTGTTGATGATGATGGCGCCGATCGCACCGTTCGCCTGCGCGTTCGAGGCCTGTTGCGGCATGGTGCAGCTGGCGCTCCGGTCCATGAGCGCGATCTTGCCGGCGATCGCACCCGCGTTCGTGAACGGTGTGTTGCAGCCGTCCGTCGTGGTGCCGACTCCGTCCGCCACGAGCACCACCTGGGCGGGGGTCCCGGCGAGCGTGAGCGGTGAGTAGAACACGCCCTGGCCGCTCGTGAAGTCGCCGACCAGCGCGCCCGTCGTGACGACGCGCGCACGCTTGCCGAGCACGTGCGGAGCTGCCGCGGTGACGGCCGGGCCATCCCACACGAGGTGCGTGGTGTTGAGCGCGCTCGAGACGCGTTCAGCGGGCGTCATCTGGTACCAGTGCTTCCCGGAGACGTTGTCCATGAGGTAGCGATCCCAGATGTAAGGCTGGCCGGCGAAGTAACCCCCAGTCGTCTCGTCGGTGATGTCCAGGAAGCCGAGGCCGTGGCCGATCTCGTGCAGCAGCACGGGCAGCAGGTCGAGACCGTTCGCGCCCTCGTTGCCGTCGAAGCCGTAGTACCAGAAGCGGGTCGGCAGGCACGTGGAGGTGCCGACGTTGACGTTGAACTGGGCGCCGATGTCGTCGTCGATCGGGTCCAGGTCGGCGTCGGCCAGGCGGTTCGCCTGGGCACCCGTGTACCAGGTGGCCGCGAAGCCCGCGCCCGCGAAATCTGAGTCGATGACGTTCGGGCCCGCGCCGCCGAGCACGCCGCTCGTCGCGTTGCACGGGGTGAGCGGGTCGAACGAAGCCTGGACGCGAATCGTGATCGGGCTCTGGAGAATCGCGTCCCAGATCTGGCCGGCCTTGACGAACACGTTTAACCGCTGTTGGCCGACCGTCGTGCCGGGATTTCCGCCGACGGGCGCCACCGGCGTGGCGTCGTTGAATCCCTCGCCGGGTCCGTCCAGGTTCACGATCACGAATGCGGCCCGCGCCGTGGTCGCGAGACCGATCGAGAGCGCGAGCGCGAGTGCGGCGAAGCGCGCGGCGCGGCTCATCGCGGCACCCGCTTCGCGGCGGCTTCGACACGCCGCGCGGCTTCGTCCGCGTTGTCCACACACTCGGTGACGAGCCGTCCCTGGGTGTCCAGGTGCACCACGGTCCACGAGCGAAACGCGGCGCCCAGCACAACGTGACGCGATCCGTCCGCGTGCGTGCGCGCGGTCGCGGCCGCGTCGCGGCGGAGCGAAGCGATGGACGCGGCGCGCGGCGGAAGCGACGCGCTCTCGGCGGCCTCACCCGCTTCGGGCTCGAGTCGCATCGCGGCGCGTGCGGTCGCGACCGGCGGGCGCCACGGCCCCGGGCGATAGCGCAACAGGTTCTGGGCCGACGGGGTGGGCGTGGGATGTCCGGCCGAGAGCGCGGGCACCGGGATCAAGAGCAGCAGCAGCAGCGAGGTGAGGCGCATGTCGCAGTCCTCCGCTTGAGACGGCCGTCGTGTCCCTCCATGGTAGCCCATCCGGATACGAAGAAGGGAGGCCCGTGGGGCCTCCCTTCCCGTTTGTGACCTCGCGAACGTTGCGTCCTGCACGCCTCAGGCGGCTCGGGCGATGTCCTCGTCCTCCTCGTCCTCGTCAGACTTGGCGGAGGCTGCTCCGAAGCCCGCCACCGGCGGGAACTCGATCACCTTGGAGCTCATGCGGAAGCTGGTGTCGCTCGCCTCCCGCAGATCGCCGATGACCGCCTCGGCCTGGCGCAGCAAGGACTGCAGCGAACCGGCCTTTTCCACGGCCTGGTCCACCAGCACCTTCTGGCCCTCGAGCACCGAGAGGCTCGACTGCACCTCGACGAGCAACGCGTCGGCGCGCGACAGGCGCTCCTCGGCCTTGGTCATCTGGCGCTTGCGCTCCTCCAGCGTCCCCTTCGTCTCGCGCAGCTGCTTGAGCTGGCCGAGCACGTCCTTCAGCATGCCGCGGCCCTCCTCGAGCTCCTGGTGCGCCGAGGTGATCTCGCGCACGTGCGCCGACGTCTGCTCGGCCATCGCGAACATGCGCTCCAGGTCGCCCTGCAGCGACTCGATCGTGCCCTGACGCGACGCGATCTGCTCGAGCGAGCGGGTGATCTCCTGTTCGGTCAAGTCCCACTTCGCCATGCGCGCCTCGAACTCCGTGAGGCGCTTGTCCACGGCGCGCAGGCCCTGCGTGCGGTCCTCCAACTGGCTCGCCAGCTCGTCCACGTCCGACACGCGCTGATCTGCCGCGCCGAGTGACGCGCTGAGCCGCTGGGTGAGTTCGTCCAACTGACTCGCGGCGTTCGCGGCCTCCTCGCGGAGCCCGCTCGCGCGCTCCAGCTCGTGCGATGCCTCCTGCAGCGCCTGGTAGCGCTGGTCCAATTCCTTCCTGAGCGCACGCGTCTCCTCGGCGATGGCTTCCACCGACTCCGCGCGAGACTGCGCCTGGGCGACGGCCTTCTGCACCTCGTGGCTCGTCCTCGAGGCCTCCGAGACGCTCGCCGTCACGCCGGCGATGGTCTTCGCGACCTCGTCGGCCGTCTCGGCCTGGTCGCCGAGGCTCACGAAACGCTCCTCGGCCGCGTCCATCCGCTGCGCCAGCTGCTGGCCACGTTCGTCCATGCGGGCCGTGAGCGAGCCCAGCTCCGCGACGCGGCGCTGGAGATCGTCCACGAACTCGCGGCGCGCCTCGAGCGTTGCGGCGGCGTCATTGATGCGCTGCACCTGCTTCATCGCCGCCCCCAGCGCCGGCTCGTACTGGCGCAGCTCGCCGAACTGATGGCGAAGATCGGCCACGCTCTCGACCACGTCGCCGAGCCAGGTCTTGGTGTCCGACTGGCCCTGGCGCACGCGCGTCATCTCCTCGCGCGAGAGCTGCATCTGCTCGAGCGCATCGCGCACCTGGGCGTGCGCCCCGGCGAGCTGTGAAAGGTCGTGCAGCCCCTGCTCGACCGCGCCGCGCGCGGTCTCGATGCGGGCGACCTGCTCGCCCACGGAGCGCGCCGTGTTCGACGTGATGTCGAGTTCTCGGCGCATCGCGTGCAGCTTGCTCATTTCGCGATCCACCTGCCCGACTTCCTGCGACAGGCTCAGCAGCTGCGCCGCGACGCTCTGCACCTGGTGCTTGAGCTCGCCCATCGCGACGCTCGACTCGTGCAGGGTCTTGAACCGGTTCTCGCTGTTCGTGAGCTCGCCGCGCAGGTCCGCCACGCGCTGGCTCACCGACTCGAGGCCGCGCGACTCGAAGTCGAATCGCTCGACCGTGTTCTTCATGGCGTCCGACAGCGACGCCAGGTCCTGGCGGGTGGCCACGGACTGGTCCTGCGCCTGCCGCTGCAGCGTCGAGATCTCGTTCGAGCGATCGATGACCGCCTCGTGCAGGGAACGCAGCGCAGCGACCTGTTCGGCGAGCCCCGCCAGCGACTTCTCGTTCTCCTTCTGCTGGCGCATGCCGGCGTCGATGTTGCGCATGGCGCGGTCCAGGTGCTCGGTGTGCGCGAGCGCGCGATCCAGCGCCTCGCGGTGCGCCTCGAGCGCGGCGGTC
>JAHFBX010000366.1 GCA_023249815.1 Candidatus Eiseniibacteriota bacterium | reverse complement strand
TGATCGGCCGCGCGCTGCGCGTGGAGGGCGCGGCCCCCGGAGCTTCGGCCGGTGGCTGGCGCGTGATCTCCGAGCCCGAGTGGAAGCATGGCCCGACATTCGCGGATGCGCTCCGCGCCGCGGGCATCCCGGACGGTGGCGCGGCTCCCGCGGTGGACGTGATCGCGGTGGCCTCGCGCGTGCCGCTTGACCCCGAGCGCCTGGCCGAGCTGCGATCGCAGGCCAGGTCACGGCCCACCGTGCTCGTGGGGCTTCAGAACGACCGCTTCCTGGACGAACTGCCGGAAGCGGCGCTGCGGGTCTCGGCTGCCGATTGCACGCCGCTCACGCGAGGCGTCGTGGCCGAACGGCTGGCCGCGCTGCGCGCGGGATCAGCGAGGACCTGAGCGGCGCATCCGACGGCCCCAACCTCCGCCGCCAGGGCTCTCGAGCGTCAGCACGCTGCCCGCGTCGAACGAGCGCGTGAACTTGCCCGGCAACGTCTCGTCGCGCGCTCCACGGCCCGGCGGGCGGACGCGCGTGCGGCCGCGCGCGCCGGGCTCCCCGCCCGCAGCACCCCACGGCGGGAGGACGCGCCGCTCCGCGATCACCGTGACGCGCGCTGGCACGAGCAGCTCGATCGCGCGCTCGATGCCGTCTCCTCCGGCGTGGCGCCCGCGACCGCCCGAGCCGCGCCGCACGCGCAGCGAGCGCACGCGGAGTGGGTAGGCGTGCTCCAGGGACTCCACCGGAGTGTTGCGCGTATTCGTCATGTGCACCTGCATGGCACTCGCCCCGGCGCCCGACGGTCCCGCCCCATGCCCGCCCGCAAGCGTCTCGTAGTAGGCGAACATGCGAGCTTCCTCGCTTCGCTCATCCCGGTCGAAGCGCGGATCGTGCCCGCCGATCAGGAGGTTGTTCATGGTGCCGCTACTCGCCGCCGGCAGCTGGCCCGGAAGCGCGCGCCCGAACGCGCCCAGCACCGTGTCCACGATGCGCTGCGAGGTCTCGACGTTCCCGGCTCCCACCGCGGCCGGCGGCGTCGGATCCACGAGGTTCGCGCGCGGTGCGCGCACTTCGATCGTGCGGAGCAGCCCGTCGTTCACCGCGACATCCTCGCGCAGCACGCAGCGCACCACGTAGAGCACGGCGGCCGTGGTCACGGCCCGCACCGCGTTCACGGGGCCCGCCGTCTGCGGCGACGTGCCGTGGAAATCCGCGATCACACCACCGCGGCCGAGCGTGAGCGCGACGCGGATCGCGAGCGGTCCGTTCCCCAGTCCGTCGTCGTCGAGTGCGTCCTCGAACCGCCATGTGCCGCGCGGCAGTTTCGCGAGCAGCGCGCGCGCACGCCGTTCGGTGGCGTCCATGAGCGCGGCCGCCGCGCGCTCGAGCGCGCCCGCTCCCCCGCGCGACGCGAGCTCCCCCAGCCGCCTCGTGCCGGTCACCTGTGCCCCCAGCTGTGCGGCCAGGTCGGCGCGTCGCTCGTGCGGCGTGCGCACGTTCGCGAGCAGCAACGACAGCACGCCAGAGTCGTCGCGGCCCGCCCGCCGCAGGAACACGGGCGGGATGCGAAGGCCCTCTTCGTACACCTCGCGCGCCAGCGGCAGGGAGCCGGGCGCCGCGCCGCCCACGTCGGCATGGTGCGCGCGGCTCGCCACGAAGAACGTGGGTCGAGTCCGTCCGGCCAGGAACACCGGCGAGACGAGCGTCAGGTCGGGAAGGTGCGTGCCGCCTGCGTAGGGATCGTTCAACAGCACCGCATCCCCGGGCCGGAACGGTGCCAACGCCAGCGCGGCCTCGACCGCGCGCGGCATGCTCCCCAGGTGCACCGGAATGTGCGCGGCCTGTGCGACCAGCCGTGCTCCCGCGTCGAACACCGCACAGGAGTGATCGAGCCGCTCGGTGATGTTGGGCGAGTGCGCCGCGCGCATGAGCGTGGCCCCCATCTCCTCAGCGCAGGCCGCGAAGAGTCCCCGGAAGAGAGCCAGCTCCACGGGGTCCGGCGCGCGGCCACGGCGGCGAGCAGTCATCGGCGAGACCTCCGCGTCACGACCAGCGCGCCGCTCGCGTGGTGGTGAGCAGTGAAGCCCGGCGCCACCCACAGCGTGGCGCCGTCGTCCTCCACCACGGCCGGGCCGCGCACGCGTGCGCCTCGCGAGAGCGCCTCGCGTCGCCACACCGCGGCAGTCACCAGCCGGCCGTCGTGCCAGGCGCGCACTCGCCCTGCGCGCCCAGGTTTGCGTGGCGAGGCACGCCGCTCGCGCGGGAGCCGCTCGGGCAGCCAGCCCTCCACCTCGAGCGTGACCACCTGCACGACCGCGTCGCGGTCGGCGAATCCATAGCGCCGCTCATGCGTCGCGTGGAAGCGCTCGCGAAGCGAGGCGAGCGGCATCGCGACCACGGTGAGTTCGTGTGCCTGGCCGAGCGCGCGCACCAGAGCCCTGTGTTCGAGCCGCACGCGACGCCGCTCGGACGGCGCGAACGAGCGCAACACCTCGCGCTCGAGCTCGGCCGTCGCGCGGGCCAGCGCGCCGCGCTCGCGCGCATCCATGAGCACGCTGCGCGAGCGCTCGCGCCGCGATCCGCCTTCGAGCGCACCCAGCGCGCACAGCACGCCCGCGTCTCGCGGCCAGACGATCGCGCGCACCCCCAGCGCCGCGGCGAGCGCGCAGGCGTGAAGCCCGCCCGCGCCACCGAACACCACGAGCGCGGCGTCTCGCGGATCCTCGCCGCACTCGACCGAGACCTTCCGGAGCGCCGCCGCCATGCGCGCCTCGGCGACCCGCAGCACCCCGCGCGCGGCATGCTCGGGCGTGGCCACGTGGAGATCGCGCGCGAGCCCGACCAGCGCTCGCCTGGCGGCCGCGCGGTCCAGCCGCAGCGCGCCCCCAGCCAGCGAATCCGCGGCGA
>JAHFBX010000365.1 GCA_023249815.1 Candidatus Eiseniibacteriota bacterium | reverse complement strand
ATCGTGATGTACATGGATCACGAGCGGTATGTCTTTGGGTTGGTCGACCGAAACGACGGCGTGCGTTTGTACGCCTTGGGACTTCCTCTGATTCGTCCTGTGCTCAAGGAGTATGGACCGAAGTTTGGGAAGCTACGCGTCGGAGTGTATTGTTTTCGTTTCCGACACCTCAATGAGATTGACCAGGCGCTGCTTGGACATTTCGTTCAAGACATCGGGACACTTTCACGCGAGAAACCATCGAAGAAAGCGGTTGAACCGAAGGGGTAGGCGCCGAGCCGTGGGCGCCCTTTTCGCTGTCAGGTCCGGTCTGTCCGGAGATCTCCCGCTAAGATCAGCTCAGCTTCGCCCCCCGGCGAGTTCCTGCTCGCGCAGCGCGCGGCGCAGCACTTTCATCGCACCGCTGCGCGGCAGTTCGGCGCGGAACTCGATCTCGTTCGGAACCTTGAACTTGGCGAGGTTTGCCCGGCAGTGGGCGATCAACTCCTCCGCGGTTGCGGTCGCTCCCGGGCGCAGCACGACGAAGGACTTCACGCGTTCCCCGCAGCGTTCGTCCGGCAGCCCGATCGTGCCTGATTCGAGGATGGCGGGATGGGACGACAGCACACCGTCCACCTCGTCCGGGTAGACGTTGAAGCCGGAGACGATGATCATCTCCTTCTTGCGCCCGGAGATGAAGAAGTAGCCGTCCGGATCCATATGCGCGATGTCGCCGGTGTGCAGCCAGCCCGCGCGGATCATGTCCGCGGTCTCCTTCGGCCTGTTCCAGTAGCCGCGCATCACCTGCGGGCCGCGCACGACCAGCTCGCCGTCCTCGCCCGGCGGCAGCACCCGTGTACCGGTGTCGAGATCCACGATGCGCGCGTCGGTCTCCAGGAACGGCACGCCGATGCTGCCAACCTTGCGCACGGTGCGCAAGGGATTCACGTGCGTGACGGGCGAGGTCTCGCTGAGCCCGAAGCCCTCCACGATGCGGGATCCCGTGATCGCTTCGAAGCGCTCGAGCACGTCCACCGGCAGCGGCGCGGATCCGGAGAAGCACGACTTCACGCACTTGAGGTCGAAGGAGCGGATGTCGGGGTGGTTCAGGATGCCGTTGAACAGCGCCGGCACGCCCATGAAAAGCGTCACCCTGCGGCGCGCCACGGTCGTCATGAGCGAGCCGAAATCGCGCGGGTTGGGAACCAGTACCATGCAGCATGCCGACCACACGGGGAAGTTCATGCACACGGTCATGCCGAACACGTGGAAGAGCGGCAGCGCCGAAAGCACGACCTCGTCGGAGAATCCCCCGATGTGCAGCCAGGCCGCGACGCCCTGCGCGTTTCCGGACAGGTTCCGGTGCGTGAGCACGGCCCCCTTGGCCAGCCCGGTGGTGCCACCCGTGTATTGCAGCGCGGCCACGTCGTCCATCCCCACGTCGGAGGGCGGCGGAGCGGGCGGCGTGGAACGCACCAGGTCCCGGAACCGGTGGACGCCCGTCTCCTCCTTGACCGCCGCCCACATCGGCGGGTGCGCACGCCGCAGCTTGAGCGGAGCCAGCAGGTTCTTCGGGAACGGGAGGTAGTCGGGAATGGACGCGATCACGAAGTGCCGGATCGGTAGCTTGTCGCGAAGCGCGCGGATGCGCGAAGCCCACAGGAAGTCGATGACGATCGCGACTTCGCACCCGGCGTCGTTCCACTGGTGCGCGATCTCCCGCTCGGTGTAGAGCGGGCTGGTCATCACCACCACGCCGCCAAGCCGCAGCACCGCGTAGTAGGCCACGACGGCCTGCGGCAGGTTCGGCAGCTGGATCGCCACGCGCACGCCCTTGCCAACCCCAAGCGCGGCCAGCGCGGTGGCAAACCGGTCGACGTGCTCCTCGAGCTCGCGGTAGGTCATCCGCCGGTCGAGGAACCGGACCGCATCGTGCCCGCCGCGCTCCCGTGCGGTATGGGCCAGCGCGGCCGGCAGCGTGCGCTCGACGCAGGAGAAATCGACGGGGACGCCTTCATCGTAGAACTTGTGCCATACGCGGCGTTCCATGGCGGCCTCACGGGGTGGTTTGGAGTGATTGAGCCTCGGCGGCGAGAAAGTCCTCGCGCGCCCGGTCGAAGACGCGGATCAGTTCATTGCGCTCCAGCCGGAGGCGCACGAGCATGCGACGCTTGCGCAGCGCCAGCAGCGGCAGGCGCAGGAATCCCGGCTGGCGTTCCCACCAGCGCAGGTACCCGGCCGCGAACGCGCCCAGCGCGAGTAACAGCAGGACTGCGGACAACGGCTGCGCGACCGGCCGGCCGGTGATCCCCCAGGCGAGCCCGCCCAGCGACAGCACCCACACCGGGAAGAACACCATTCCGGCTACGATGTGCGCCGAGCTCAGGCGCGTCGGGTGCGGCGCAACGCGGCGCGCGATCCAGCCGCACGCCTCATAGGGCAGCCAGTTGAACGCGAACCCGACCAGCGCGACGGGGAATCCCAGGCAGGCGAGCGCGACGCGCCGGGCGTGCGAACGGCGCCAGTTCCCGCTCGTCTCCAGTTCGTGCAGTGCCGCGTCCTGGAGCCGCAGCGCGTGCAGCTTGCGCCGGTAGCTCGCAAGCTGGCGCGAGACCGCCACCACGCGTTCGGGGTTGGCGTGGCGGAAATACTGGACGCATTCCGCGATGCGCCGCCGCAGCTCCAGCTCATGCCGGGGGTCCCCGCGGGACTTGAGCTCCTGGATGTAGATCCGCTCGAGCTCCTCGACCAGCTCCTGCGTGCCGGGCTCCTCGATGACCTGGATGAGCGACTCGATCGACTTCTGGATGGTCGCCGTCAGCGCGCTCACGGCCTCGCGCGCATCGCACGCGGCCCGCGCGACGAAGGGTCCGAGCTCGATCGGCTCGCCCACCGAGAGGATGACTTCGCTCTGGAAGCG
>JAHFBX010000364.1 GCA_023249815.1 Candidatus Eiseniibacteriota bacterium | reverse complement strand
GTACTCCAGTCGTCGCGGGCACCGGGATCGTGCCGGAGTCGGTGGGGCAGGGTGACGAAGCGCGAGGGAGTATAGAGGTGTGTCCGAAGCGCCCACAACCGACGCGACGAGGCTCGGACGCGCGCCGCGAACCCCCATTCGCCGGGTTGCTTCGCACCGACGTCGGCCCGCCATGGCCCGAGCTCGTGCGCGTTGCGGCGCCGCGCGCGAAGGGCGTAGGGTCGCTCGCACATGCCGGCTCTCCACCTCCCATTCAAGGAGTATCCATGCCCCGCTCCCGCGTCGTGCTCGGTTTCGCCACGCTGGTGGCCCTGCTCGTGAGTCCGACCCCGCCGGAGTTCGACGCCTCGGCCGCGACACCCGCCGCGGGCCGCGGCGTCGCGACGCGCTCGGTCGTCTACGGACGCCACGGGATGGTGGCGTGCGCGCAGCCGCTCGCCGCGCAGGCGGGACTCGAGGTGCTCAAGAACGGTGGCAGTGCGGTGGATGCCGCGATCGCGATGAACGCGTGTCTCGGGCTCATGGAGCCGACCGCGAATGGCGTCGGCGGCGACCTGTTCGCGATCGTTTGGGATCCCGGGACGAAGAAGCTGCACGGGTTGAACGCCTGCGGCCGCTCGCCGTTGAATCTCAGGGCCGAACAGATCCCGCCCGACAGCGACGGCACCATCCCGCTCTACTCGCCCTACGCGTGGAGCGTGCCGGGATGCGTGGACGGGTGGGCGGAACTGCACGGGCGATTCGGGAAGCTGCCGCTCGCCCGCGACCTGGCGCCCGCGATCCAGTTCGCGGATGAGGGTTTCCCCGTCTCGCCGGTCATCGCCAGTGACTGGGCGCGATCGGTGACGCGCTTCAAGGACAAGCCCGGCTTCGCCACGCTGTTCATGCCCGGTGGCCGCACGCCGGCCGAGGGTGAGATCTTCCGGAACCCCGCGCTCGCCGGCACGTTGCGGCTCATCGCGAGGCAGGGCCGCGACGCCTACTACAAGGGTTCGATCGCGAAGGAGTTCGTGCGCTACTCGAGCGAGGTGGGCGGGTACTTCACACTCGAGGACTTCTCCCGGCATCACTCCGAGTGGGTGGACCCGGTGAGCACGGACTATCGCGGTTTCACGGTGTGGGAGCTGCCACCGCCGGGGCAGGGCATCGCGGCGCTCCAGCTCTTGAACCTGGTGGAGAACTTCGACCTGCGCGGCATGGGGCGCGGCTCCGCCGACTTCTGGCACGTCTTCACCGAGGCCAAGAAGGTGGCGTTCGCGGATCGCGCGCGCTACTACGCCGACCCGGACTTTGCCAAGGTGCCCGTGGCGGAACTCCTCTCCAAGGACTACGCCAAGCGCCGTGCCCAGCGCATCGACATGAAGCTCGCCGCGCAGACCGACCTTCCCGGCGAGCCCGCCGCGCTCAACCGACCCGAGACCACGTACCTGTGCACGGCTGACGCCAGCGGCATGATGGTGTCGCTGATCCAGAGCAACTACACGGGGTTCGGGAGCGGCTACTGCATCCCGTCGCTCGGATTCGGCATCCAGGACCGTGGCAACCTGTTCGACCTGGCACCGGGGAAGCCCAACTCCTACGCCCCCGGCAAGCGGCCGTTCCACACCATCATCCCGGCGTTCATGAGCAAGGACGGCGAGCCCGTGATGACGTTCGGCCTGATGGGCGGCGACATGCAGCCCCAGGGCCACGCGCAGGTGGTCGTGAACCTCGTGGACTTCGGCATGAATCTTCAAGAGGCGGGTGACGCGATCCGCTTCCACCACACGGGCTCGAGTGAGCCCACCGGCACCGTCATGCGCGACGGCGGCGAGCTGCACATCGAGGACGGGCTGCCCGAGCCGGTGCTCGCCGAGCTCAAGCGGCGCGGTCACGTCATGAAGAGCGAGGCCGTCGGCCAGTACGGCGGCTACCAGGCCATCTGGCGCGACGCGAGGACAGGCGTCTACGCGGGCGCGACGGAGCGCCGCAAGGATGGCTGCGCGATCGGCTACTGATCGAGCGGTCGCGATGCGGCTCACGTGGCGTGGCGCGTGGTTGGCCGTGGCGCTGGGCGTGGCGCTGTCCTCGCCGGCACACGCCGCGAGCGCCGCGTCGGTCGCGGCACGCACGTGGACCGGTGTGCGCACCGAGCACCTGGAGGTGCTGACGGATGCCGGGCGCGGCGTGGCGGAGCGCGTGGCCGAACGACTCGAGGACTTGCGAGCCGCACTCGCCGTCGCAACGCCGGCTCTCGTCATCGAGGGCGCGCCCGTGCAGGTGATCGTGTTCCGGGACGAGGCGCTGGCGCGGGCGTACGCGCCCACGTGGCGAGGATTGAAGGACGACGTCGCCGGCTTCTTCCACGCCGGGCCTGACCGTCGCCGACTGCTGTTCGTGGACGACCACGGCCGGACGCCGAGCGTCGCGCAACACGAGTACATCCACGCGCTGCTCGATGCCGCGCTCCCCGAGGCGCCGCTGTGGTTGAACGAAGGACTGGCGGAGTACTTCTCCACCTTTCATGCCGACGGCGGACACGCGCGGGCGGGCGGCCCCGTGCTGCACCATGTCGAGTGGCTCGAGTCGCACGACGTGATCGGCCTCCCGGAGTTGTTTGCGGTGACGCAGGGCGAGTCCGCCTATCATGAGGGGGATCGTCGCGGCACGTTCTACGCCCAATCGTGGCTGCTCACTCACCTGTTGCTCTCCGGCCGCGAAGGCGAGCCGGCCCGCCTCGAGCGCGTGCTCGTCGCGACGCGAGACGGCGAGCGATTCGCGGACGCGTTCCGTCGCGAGTTCGGCGACGAAGCTGCGCTGCGGCTCCGACTGCACGCCTACCTCGATCGCCAGCGCTTCGCGGAGCGCGACTGGGCTCCGGCGAGAAACGTGGCCTCGCGTCCCTTGCCACGCGTGCGCGACGGT
>JAHFBX010000099.1 GCA_023249815.1 Candidatus Eiseniibacteriota bacterium | reverse complement strand
CTCCTCGGCAGGATCGGCGGGCCGTTGACCGTGCTGCTCTCGATGCTCGCGCTCTCCATCGCCACGCTCACCACGAATCTCGCCGCCAACGTGGTGTCACCGGCGAACGACTTCAGCAACTCCGCGCCGAAGCTCATCAGCTTCCGCACCGGCGGCCTCATCACGGCGTTCGCCGGCATCGTGATGATGCCGTGGAAGCTCCTCGCCTCGAGCCAGGGCTACATCTTCACGTGGCTGATCGGCTACTCGGCGCTGCTCGGGCCCATCGGCGGCATCCTCATCGCCGACTACTTCGTGCTGCGCGCGCGTGAACTCGACGTCGCCGACCTCTACCGCCGGGGCGGCCGCTACGAGTACTCCGGCGGCTTCAATCCCGCAGCCCTCGTCGCGCTCGTGGCGGGTGTGGCGCCGTGCGTGCCCGGCTTCCTCGCCGCGGCGTTCCCGCAGTCTTTCCCCAGCGTGGCGCCGCTCTGGAGGTCGATCTACTCGTACGCGTGGTTTGCGGGGTTCGGCATCGCGGTGCTGGTCTACCTGGTGCTGATGCGAGGTCGCGCGAAGCGATAGCCCTGCGTCACGCTCCGGCTACCGGAGGCGACTCACCTGCGCGATGATGCGCGCATGCAGGTGATCGGCGATGTCCCCGTGTTCGGCGACCCGGTGGACCCCGGGGCGCTCACGCAGATCCAGCGCTGCCGCGCGACGGCCGCTGCTGCCGTGCTCATGGCCGACCACCACCTGGGCTACGCCGTCCCGATCGGCGGCGTGGTGGTCTACAAGGATGCCATCTCGCCCTCCGGCGTGGGCTACGACATCGGCTGCGGCAACAAGGCCGTGCTCACCGACATGCCGGGGAGCGAGGCGCGGGCGCGCATCGCCACGCTCATGGACGACATCTGGAACCGGCTGTCATTCGGCATGGGCCAGAAGAACAAGCAGCGCGTGGACTGTGCGGTGTTCGAGCGCGACGAATGGCGGCTGCCGGTGGCCGCGAAGCTCGCGAGCCTCGCCCGCGACCAGTTGGGCACGATCGGCTCGGGCAACCACTATGTAGACCTGTTCACCGACGAGCAGGACCGGGTCTGGGTGGGGGTGCACTTCGGCTCGCGCGGTCTCGGCCACAAGCTGGCCACGCATTTCCTGCTCGCGGGCGGTGCGAAGGACGGCATGAACGTGCCGCCGCTCGTCATCCATCGCGGGAAGCCGCTGTTCGACGACTACCTCGCCGCGATGCGGTTGGCCGGCGCCTATGCGTACGCCGGGCGCGACTGGGTGTGCGCCGAGGTGGTCCGCATGCTGGGGACGCGTGTGCGCGAGGAGGTGCACAACCACCACAACTTCGCGTGGCTCGAGGAGCACCATGGCGAGCGGCTGTGGGTGGTGCGGAAGGGCGCCACGCCCGCGTTCCCCGGGCAGCGCGGATTCGTGGGCGGCTCGATGGGCGACGACGCGGTGATCCTGGAAGGCGTCGAGTCGTCGCTGTCGCGCACCGCCTACTACAGCACCGTCCACGGAGCGGGCCGCGTCATGAGCCGCACGGCGGCACGCGGCCGCGTGGACCGACGCACGGGGAAGGTGCTCCGGCCCGGCGCCATCTCACGCGAGATGATGCGGTCGTGGGTGCGCGACCGAGGCGTCGAGCTGCGCGGCGCCGGCACCGACGAATCGCCGCACTGCTACAAGCGGCTGCCGGAGGTCCTGGCGCACCACGCGGAGACCGTGAGGATCCTCCACCGGCTCCGGCCGATCGGGGTCGCGATGGCAGGGGCCGTCGAGGTGGATCCCTACCGCGACTAGGCGCTGCAAACCATTGGGCCGCAGCTGACTAGTGGCTGGCGGCCGGCCCGGGCGCCTGTGGGTCGGACCGCGCGGTGCGGGCGTCGCCCCCGTGCGCGACGCCTCCGCGGGCTCGCGGTTGGTCACGGAACTGTCAAGAGTCCGCTTCTCGAGCCTTGGTGCCCTTACGCTGGATTGCCTACTTGCATCCAATCCATTAACTTCCGGTTGAACTCTCACCCTTGCGTAAGGGTATGGACATGGCACTTGGCATCAATGGCAACGGCTCACAGTACCTCCGCGTCGGCGACCTTGCTCGCCTGACGGGGAAGACCGTGCGCGCGATCCATCTTTACGAGGAGTTGGGCCTGCTCGAACCGGCGACGCGTTCGAGCGGCGGCTTCCGCCTCTATCACCCCGCGGCGGTCGATCGCGTTCGCTGGATCGACCTGCTGAGCGGGCTCGGGATCTCGCTGCACGAGACGCGCGACGTGCTGGACCGCTGGTGGAAGTCCGACCATGGCCCCGAGGCCATGGCGGAACTTCGCGAGCTGTTCAACACCAAGCTCGAGGAGACGCGCGAGAACATCCGACGCCAGCAGGAGCTCGAGCGCGAGCTGGTGGACGGGCTCGCCTACCTGGAGACGTGCCGCGTGTGCGGCGAGCCGGGGACGGTGGACTGCTGCGTGCACTGCACGCAGGACCATGGGGTGGGACGCGAGCCGGCGCTGGTCGCGGGTTTCAAGGGCACGCGCGATGGCGCGAGGCGGACGCCGCGCCCGGCGCTTGTGCACGTCGAAGAGCATCGCTCGGATTAGCAACCAGGCGCGTCCGGGGGACGGACGCGATGCAGTCGTACGAAAGGAGCCCAGGACGATGATCTCGCTCACGCCGGTGGCGGCGGGGAAGGTGAAGGAACTGCTCACGGGACGCGGTACGCCGGAGCTCGGGCTGCGCATTGGCGTGCGCGGCGGCGGCTGTTCGGGCAACTCCTACTTCATGGAGTTCTGCGAGGCCGAGGCGGCCGGGGACGAGGTTCTCGAGTCGAATGGCGTCCGGCTCGTGGTGGACCTCAAGAGCATGGTGGTCCTGGGCGGCACCGAGATCGACTATGTCGAAGGCTTGATGGGCGCTGGTTTCAAGTTCAACAACCCCAACGTGAAGCACTCCTGCGCGTGCGGCGAGAGCTTCTCGTCCTGATCACGAACCCTCCCGCGCGCCGCGTCGCCCCGAACGGATGCGACCGACTAGCGCGCGTCAACGCCGGCCTTGCCGCCGGATGGAACGTATAAAGATGAACGGCGACCTGATCGTGAAAGACCTCCACGTGAGCGTGGAGGGCAAGGAGATCCTCAAGGGGCTCTCGCTCGGGGTGAAGAAGGGCGAGATCCACGCGCTCATGGGCCCGAACGGCTCGGGGAAGAGCACGTTCGCGAACACGCTCATGGGCCACCCCAAGTACGAGGTCACCTCGGGCGACATCTTGTGGAAGGGCGAGTCCATCCTCGAGAAGGAGACCGACGAGCGCGCGCGGCTGGGGCTGTTCATGGCGTTTCAGTACCCGGTGGCGATTCCCGGGCTCACGTTCGGCTCGTTCCTGCGCGCCGCGCTGAACGCGCGCCTGGCGCCCGCCGACCCCCACGCGAACGGCAAGGTGCCCACCAAGAAGGGCATGCCGCCGAAGGAATTCCGCGAGCTGCTGCGCAAGCAGATGAAGATGCTCAAGGTGGACGACTCGTTCGCCACTCGCTACCTGAACGACGGGTTCTCGGGCGGCGAGAAGAAGCGCGCGGAGATCCTCCAGATGGCGGTGCTGAAGCCCGAGATCGCGATCATGGACGAGACCGACTCCGGTCTCGACATCGATGCCCTGAAGGTCGTGTCCGAGGGCGTCAACGCGCTCGCCGGCCCGCACCTGGGCATCCTGGTGATCACGCACTACAACCGCATCCTCAACTACATCACCCCGAGCCGGGTGCACGTGATGATCGACGGACGCATCGTCACGAGCGGTGGGCCGGAACTCGCGCTCGAACTCGAAACGCGCGGCTATGACTGGGTGCGCGAGGAAGTGAGCAGCCGATGAGCACCGAACCCCAGATGGACCTGCGTGAGAGCTATACCGAGAAGTACGGCTTCCACGACGCCGAGCAGCACGTGTTCAAGTCGCGCAAGGGTCTCGACGCCGACATCGTGCGCGAGATCTCGAAGCTGAAGGGCGAGCCGGAGTGGATGCTGGACTACCGGCTGAAGGCACTGGAGATCTTCTGGAAGAAGCCGCTGCCCACGTGGGGCGGCGACGTGTCGGGCATCGACTTCCAGGACATCTACTACTACGTCAAGCCCACGTCGGAGGAGGCGAAGAGCTGGGAAGACGTGCCCGCCGACATGAAGCGCACGTTCGACAAGCTGGGTATCCCTGAGGCCGAGCAGAAGTTCCTGTCGGGTGTGGGCGCCCAGTACGACTCCGAGGTCGTGTACCACAAGATCAAGGAGTCGCTCGAGAAGCAGGGCGTGATCTTCCTGTCGTGCGACCACGGACTTCGTGATCATCCCGAACTGTTCAAGCAGTACTTCGGCACGGTGATCCCGTCGAGCGACAACAAGTTCGCCGCGCTGAACTCCGCGGTGTGGTCGGGCGGCTCGTTCATCTACGTCCCGAAGGGCGTGAAGGTGGACATCCCGCTGCAGGCCTACTTCCGCATCAACACCAAGGACATGGGCCAGTTCGAGCGCACGCTCATCATCGTGGACGAGGACGCGTACGTGCACTACGTCGAGGGCTGCACCGCGCCCACGTACTCGAGCGACTCGCTGCACTCGGCCGTGGTCGAGATCATCGTCAAGAAGGGCGGGCGCTGCCGCTACACCACCATCCAGAACTGGTCGAACAACGTGTACAACCTGGTCACCAAGCGGGCCGTGGCGTACGCGAATGCCACGATGGAGTGGGTTGACGGGAATTTGGGGTCTAAATTGACTATGAAGTACCCCGCGATCTATATGATGGAGCCAGGCGCGCACGGTGAGGTGCTGTCCATCGCGTTCGCCGGCAAGGGCCAGCACCAGGACGCGGGCGCCAAGGCGGTGCACTGCGCGCCGAACACCAGCAGCAAGATCATCTCCAAGTCCATCAGCAAGGATGGCGGCCGCGCCGGCTACCGCGGGCTCGTGAAGGTCATGAAGGGCGCGGAGAACTGCCGCAGCACGGTCAACTGCGACGCCCTGATCCTCGACGAGCAGTCCCGCTCCGACACGTACCCGTACATGGAGATCGAAGAGGACAAGGTCACGATCGGCCACGAGGCCACGGTGTCCAAGATCGGCGACGAGCAGCTGTTCTATCTCATGGCCCGCGGCATCCCGGCGGAAGAAGCCGCCGCGATGATCGTGTCGGGCTTCATCGAGCCGGTGGTGAAGGAACTCCCCATGGAGTACGCCGTCGAGATGAACCGCCTGATCCAGCTCCAGATGGAGGGTTCGGTCGGATGACGACCCTGTCGACGAAGACCCCCGTCATCGACCCGACGCCGTGGACGCAGAAGGCGCTCGCGCGCGCCAAGTCGGCGCGCGAAGGCACGTGGGCGCTCGAACGGCGCCGCGCGGCGATCGGCACGCTCGGCACACTCTCGTTGCCGAAGCGCGACGACGAGCTGTGGCGCCGCACCGACTTCGGCACCCTCGAGATGTGGCTCGCCACGCTCGATCCGTTCTCGCAGCCGCCGATGGCGCGCAACGTGGACGACCTGCCGGCGCCGGTGATCGAACGCCTGGCGGGCGAGGGCACGCGTGCGGCGCTGCTCGTGCAGCGTGACGCGGGCGTGGTGCTCGAGCAGACGCACCCGACGCTCCAGAGCCAGGGCGTCACGGTGTGCTCGCTGGACCGCGCCACGCGCGAGCACGAGGCGCTCCTCGGCCCGCACTATGGCTCGCTGCTGCACGATGACTACGACTGGTACGCGGCGCTCGGCAGCTCGCTCCGCCAGGGCGGCGCGTTCGTGCACGTTCCCAAGGGTGTGAAGGCCGAGCTGCCGGTGCGGCTGTTCCACTGGCTGGACGGCGCCGGGCGGTTGGTGGCGCCGCGCTCGGTGGTCGTGGTGGAAGCGGGCGCCGAAGTCACCATGATCGAGGAGTACTTGTCCGAGACCGTCGAGGGCGCGTCCCTGCACGCCGGCGGTGTCGAGGTGTTCGTGGGCGACGGCGCCAAGGTGACGTACGCCCAGATCCAGGACTGGGGCCGGAACGTGTTCCACTACGGCAACACCCGCGCGCGCCTGGGTCGCGACGCGGAGCTCCAGTGGATGCAGGTCATGGTCGGTGGCCGCATGACCAAGGCCAACGGCTACTTCAACCTCGACGGCACGGGCGCACGCGCGTTCGTGAACGGGTTCATGTTCGGCGACCAGCGCCAGCACTTCCACCTGCACACGCTGCAGCGGCATCTCCAGCCGCACACGACCAGCGACCTGCTGATCAAGTGCTGCCTGAAAGACCGCGCGCGCAGCGTGTACCAGGGCTTGATCCAGGTCGCCGAGAAGGCCCAGCGCACCGACGCCTACCAGGCGAACCGCAACCTGCTGCTCTCCGACCAGGCGCGCGCCGACAGCATCCCGGGCTTGGAGATCCTGGCGAACGACGTGCGCTGCACGCACGGCGCCACGCTCGGGTTCCTCGATCCGGATCACCTCTACTACCTCATGGCGCGCGGCCTGCCGCGGCTCGAGGCGCAACGGCTCATCGTGGAGGCGTTCTTCGAGCCCGTGATCGAGCGCATCCCGCTCGAGACCGTGCGCGAGCGACTTCGCGGCGAGATCGAGCGTAAGATCGACTGATGCTTCGACTCAGGCTGTCCCCTACGGGCGCGTCCGGCGACACGGGCGCGCCCGTAGGGGCATCGGTTGGCGCCGCGCCTCGTGGCGCCGGTGCGAGCAACGGCACGCCAGGGTTCGACCCGCGTCGGGTGAAGGCGGATTTCCCGATCTTCGCGACGCCGCGCCCACGACCGCTCATCTACCTGGACAGCGCCGCCACGTCCCAGAAGCCGCAGGCCGTGCTGGACGCGATGAGCCGCTACTACACGACGTGCAACGCGAACATCCATCGTGGCGTGTACGGCATCGCGGAGGAGGCCACGGCGCTCTATGAGGACGCGCGCCGGCGGTTCGCGGCGTTCGTGAACGCGAGCCCGCGCGAGATCGTGTTCACGCGCAACTCCACCGAGGCGTTGAACCTGGTGGCGCGCGCGTGGGGCGGTTGGGCGCTGCGAGCGGGTGACGCGATCCTGCTGACGCCGATGGAGCATCACTCGAACCTGGTGCCGTGGCAGATGCTCGCCGCCGAGAAGCAGCTCGAGCTTCGCTTCATCCCGCTCACCGGCTCGGGCGAGCTGGACCTCGACGCACTGCCCAAACTGCTCGCCGATGGTCGCGTGAAGGTCGTGTCGTTCGTCCACGTCTCGAACGTGCTCGGCACGGTGAACCCGGTCGCGGAGATCGCGCGAGTCGCCAGGCAGCACGGCGCGACGGTTGTGGTGGACGCGTCGCAGAGTGCCGCGCACATGAAGCTGGACGTCCGTGCGCTGGGTGCTGACTTCGTGGCGTGCACGTCGCACAAGATGCTCGGCCCCACCGGCATCGGCGTGCTGTGGGGGAGGCGCGAGCTGCTCGAGGCGATGCCGCCGTTCTTAGGCGGCGGCGAGATGATCCGGACCGTGAGCCTCACCGAGTCCACATGGAACGAACTGCCGTGGAAGTTCGAGGCCGGCACGATGTGCATCGCCGAGGCCGTGGGGCTTGGCGCCGCGGTGACCTATCTCGAGTCGCTCGGCATGGAGCACGTGTTCGCGCACGACCGTGCCCTCGCCGCCACCTGCATGGCGCGTCTCGCCGAGGTGCCGGGCGTGCGCCTGCTGGGCCCGCCGGCCGACCGCCGCGGCGGTGTGGTGGCGTTCACCGTGGACGGCGTGCATCCTCACGACGTGGCGACGGTCTTGGACCGCAACGGCGTCTGCGTGCGGGCTGGACACCACTGCGCCATGCCGCTCCACGATCAACTCGGTGTGCCCGCGAGCGTGCGCGCCTCGTTCCATTGCTATTCCCTGCCCGAGGACGTGGACGCGCTCGTCACGGGACTCCACCAGGTGACGAAACTGTTCGCTCGCTGATCCGCACCAAACTCACGCATCGCCCGCGCGCCGAACGTGCACAAGGCTGCCGCGCCGGAGGCGCGAAAGGCTCCAATGGACTCGCTCTTCCGCGACCACATCCTCGACCACTACCGCCACCCGCGCTGCCACGGGACGATCGAGCGTCCCGACGCGCGCGTCGAGGACGCCAATCCGCTGTGCGGTGACCGGCTGCGCATGGACTTCCGTTTCGCAGAAGGCCGTGTGGCAGAGGTGCGCTTCAGCGGCAGCGGCTGCTCGATCAGCCAGGCGTCGGCGTCGCTCCTGTGCGAGGCCATCGAGGGAAAGCCATTGGAGGACGTGAAGGCGCTCACGCGACAGGACGTTCTGGACCTCTTGGGGCTGGACGAGCTGGGCCCGGTGCGCAGCAAGTGTGCGATGCTGGCCTTGAAGACGGTGAAGGCCGCCGCGTACGGAATGGCCACGTGGACCGACGACGAGGAGGAAGCGGAATGAGCACCACCGCCCGGTGGGTGACCGTGGCACGCGCCAGCGAGATCGCGCAGGGGAGCTCGCGCATCGTACGGCTCGACGACCAGGCCATCGCCGTCTTCCACCTCGACGACGGTTGGTACGCGATCGACGACGTGTGCACCCACGACGGCGGCCCTGTTGCCGAGGGCCGGCTCGAGGGGAGCACCATCGAATGTCCGCGCCACGGCGCGACGTTCGACGTTAAGACCGGAGCGGCGCTGACGTTCCCGGCGGTGTCCCCGGTCGCCACCTACGCCGTGCGCGTGGTGGGAGACGACGTACAAGTGGAGTGGTCATGAACGACGACAAGGGGATCAATCCCCACACCGGCCAGCCGGTGCCGCCCGAAGCCGCACCCCCGACGTCCGCCACCGGCACACCTGGCGCCGCCGCCGTGAGCGCCAGCGCCGCGCCCGCCGCCAAGCAGTCGGGCCCCCCGCAGCTCTCGAGCATGCCCTCGGCGCAGGAACTCGCGGTGCGCTCGGTGCTCGAGACCGTCATGGATCCCGAGCTGGGATTAAGCGTCATCGATCTGGGCCTG
>JAHFBX010000098.1:3244-8992 GCA_023249815.1 Candidatus Eiseniibacteriota bacterium | reverse complement strand
CGTGCTGTGGACGCACTTGCTGCCGTGCACGCTCGAAGGGCACGCGCATCACAACGTCCAGAACGCCATGTTCGCCACGGCGATCGCTTACAGCATGGGGGTGTCGTTGGACGAGCTGCGCAACGGACTTCGCACGTTCGACACCACGTTCCACGAGGCCCCGGGCCGGATGAACGTGTACGACGAGCTGCCATTCAAGGTGATCATGGACTACGGCCACAACGCCGCCGCCGTGCAGGCCATGTGCAGCCTCACCGACGGGCTGCGCGTCTCCGGGCGCCGCATCCTCGTGCTCGCGGCCCCGGGGGACCGTCGCAACGAGGACATCCTGGACATCGGGCGCACGGCCGCGGGACACTTCGACCACTACCTCTGCCGCCGCGATGACGGTCGGCGCGGCCGCGGCGTCGAGGAAGTACCCCGCATGCTGCGCGGTGCGCTGCTCGAGGCCGGGGTGTCCTCCGATGCCATCGAGGTCGTGCCCGAGGAGACCCGCGCCGTGGATCGCGCACTGCGCATGGCCCGGCCCGGCGACCTCGTGCTGATCTTCGCCGACGCACTCCAGCGGACCTGGAACCAGGTCACTGCGTTCGAGCCCGAGGGTGGACGCGCCCGCGAGGCCGGCAAGGTCGCACCCGCACCGATGCGTGTTGAGCAGGCGTCGGACGCTCCCGCGCTCGCCGACGGGCGGGCGTTCGTGCGCGACTCGCGCGGCGTGCGCCTGGCCGACGCCGAGCCCGAGGTCGCGGATTGAGCTTGGACGCGACCCCGGCCGCGCGCGCTGAGATCTCGCTCCTGGACTCGCGGCGGCTCACGGGAGCGAACCTCCTGCTGGACGGTCCTGGCGCCGTGCTTGACGTGGGGCTCGGCACGCACGCGCCCGCCGTGTTCGCGAGTCACTGGGAGCGGTCGCTCGCGCGCATGCTGGCGACGCTCGGGTGGAGCCAGGCGGTACGCGCCTGGCGCGGGTGGCCCCAGGGAGCGAGTCTCGCGTTCGGGGCGCCCTTGGACGCGCTCTACGCGGCCACCGAGGTGAACGAGTGGGCGTTCGCGGCCGCACGTGCAGCGCTGGAACCCGGGCTCGAGCCTGAGTCGGCGTTCGACGCGGAGGCGTCGAGGCTTCGTGCCGCGATCGAGGCCGAGGCGAATCCCGCGCTGCTGGCACTGCGTGACGAGGCGCGCTCGCGCGCGGTGACATTCCTGAGCGACGACAAGCGTGTCTCGGTGGGGCTCGGCGAGGGCTCGCGCACGTGGCCGGTGCGCCGGCTGCCGCGCTCGCCGGCGCGCGTCCAGTGGGGGACGGTGTCCGACGTGCCGGTAGTACTCGTCACGGGTACGAACGGCAAGACCACGACCGTCCGCCTGCTCGCAGCCATCGCGCGCGCCGCGGGCCGCGTCGCGGGCGTGACCAGCACCGATCGAGTCGAGGTGGGATCGGAGGTCGTGGCGGTCGGGGACTACTCGGGACCTAACGGCGCCCGCACCGTGCTCCGCGACCGCCGGGCTCAGCTCGGCATACTCGAGGTGGCACGCGGCGGCATCCTCCGCCGCGGACTCCCCGTGTCCCGCGCCCGCGCCGTCGTGGTCACGAACGTGGCCGAGGACCACCTCGGCGAGTACGGCATCTTCGACGCGGACGCACTCGCCGACGCGAAGCTGGTGGTGGCGAAGGCGGTGCCTGAGGACGGACGCGTCGTGCTGAATGCCGACGACGCACGGCTGCGCGCGCGAGGTGCCTCGCTCGGCACGCGCGTGCTGTGGTGCTCGCTGGATGCGTCGGATCCGTTCGTTCGCACGCATCGCGCCGCGGGCGGAGACGCGGCGTGGCTCGAGGGCGGCGAGCTATGGCTCGCGCGCGCGGGGGAGGTCACGCGCGTCCTCGCCGTGGCCGACGTGCCGATCACGTTCAGCGGCGCGGCTCGCTACAACGTGAGCAACGCGCTGTGCGCGATCGGGGCGGCGACGGTGCTGGGGCTCCCGGTCGCGGCGGTGCGCGACGGGCTCTCGGCTTTCGCGCCCACGCCCGAAGCCAACCCAGGCCGTGCCAACGTGTGGCGGCTCCATGGGTGTACGGCGATCGTGGACTTCGCGCACAATCCGCACGGGCTGCTGGCGCTGGCCGAGACCGTGGCCGTGCTGCCTGCCGAGCGCCGCGCGATCGTTCTCGGGCAGGCAGGGGACCGGGACGACGACAGCATCCGCGCACTCGCCCGCGCCGCGATGGAAATGCGCCCCGACCACGTGTTCCTGAAGGACATGCCCCGCTTCTGGCGCGGCCGCGCCGCGGGTGAGGTGCCCGAGCTGCTCGAGCGCGAGCTCCATGCCGCCGGGCTCGCGGCCGAGCGTGTGTCGCGACACGCGGACGAGCTCCCGGCGGTTCGCGCGGCACTCGGGTGGGCGCGCGATGGTGACGTCGTGCTGCTCGCGACCCACGCGCAGCGGGCGGAAGTCATCGCCCTCCTCGACTCGCTCACGGCACGTAACTGGCGGCCGGGAGAACCCTTGCCGGAGTAGCGCGGCCGCGCACTTCGCAACGCAGTGCTGCGCCTCGCGTGTCCGGTCGTGGCAATTGACAAGGGCGTGGCAGCCTTGCGCGCGAACCGCTTGAGCGCGAGGCGCCTCGGGCGCTAGATGACGCGAGAAGTCGGGGCGAGATCCGCTCCCGGGTTCCCAGCTCGTCTGGTCGCTTGCAAAGGAGGCTCCTCATGAAGCGAATCGCCTGGTGGATGATCGCCGCATGCGTCCTGTCGCTCGCCGTACCGGCGCTGGCCGGTAGTGGTGGCGGCAAGTGCACGCAGAGCACGCAGGCCTGCCTGAATCATTGGGCCAAGAGTCGCGAGATGGCGTGGGCCGGACTCCAGTACGACACCGTCGAGAACGGCGCGACGACCGTGAAGTCCATCACCGCCGGAAGTCCAGCCTCCACCGCCGGCTTCGAGGTGGGCGATGTGATCGTGGCGCTGAACGGCGCCAAGATGAGCGACAAGGAAGCGATGAAGAAGGCGAAGGGCGAGTGGAAAGCGGGACAGGTCGTCAACTACACCGTGTCTCGCGCGGGCACCGAGAAACAGATCGCTGTGACGCTCGCGGCGATGCCACCGGAGGTGTTCGCCTCCGTGGTCGGCAGCCACATGCTCGAGAACCACGTGGCCAACGCGCTGGCCGAGGCGGGCTCGGAAGCCGACGCCACCAAGCCGGCGAAGGCGGAGAAGAAGTAAGGAAGTCTTCGGATGCGGAATGGGGGCGGGCGTCGGACGGCGCCCGCCTCTGACATCGCGGCCGGCATGCCGCCGTGGAGCCGCGTCTTCGCCAGGTGCGGGTGTCGTCCTGTCCCCCGGGCCCCGCGAAGGTTCAGCTTCACCCTCGCCACGTGGGGGCGTAAGCTGTGCCGCGCAGCGCCCCGGGCCGCTCTGCTGGAGGGTCCATGTCGAGGCATTCGATCGCTGCTGTCGCACTGTTGTCCCTGCTCGCGGGGGCGTCGCCCGCTTCGGCCGATGTCGCCGGCAACTGGCGCCAGCTCGAGCCCGAGGGCACGCCGCCGCCCGGGCGCATGGCCACAGCGACCGTGCTGGATGCGGCGCGAGACCGAGTCGTCGTGTTCGGCGGCTACGGCCATCGCCACTTCTACAACGACACGTGGGCGCTCGAGTTGTCGCCGACGCTTCGCTGGGTGCGGCTGCCGGACGCGCCGTTCGACGGGCGTCACGAGACGACCGCGATCCTGGATCCGGCGAGCGAGCGCATGCTCGTCTTCGGCGGCAAGGATCCGTGGGGCTTCTTCGGTGATCTCCTCGCGCTGTCGCTCGACACGGACCCGCCCGCGTGGTCGACGGTCGCGCAGGGAGATGTCGTTCCGGGAGCACGCGAGACGCGTGCCGTGCTGGACCCGAGTCGCCGGCGGTTCGTGACCGCGCTCGGGTTCGCGCCGTACTATCACCTCGGAGACGCATGGGCGTTCGATCTCGATGGTGCGGGCTGGACGGAGCTCTCGCCGGCGGGTCCAGGACCTGCTCCACGTCGCGGCCAGTCCGCGGCGGTTGACGGCAGCCGTGACCGGATGCTCGTCTTCGGCGGCTCGGACGACATCAGCTTCTGGGACGAGGTGTGGTCGCTCGACCTCGCGAACCCGGCCTGGACGTTGCTCGAGCCGATCGGTCCAGCCCCGTCGCCGCGCTATGGCCAGAACCTCATCCTCGATCCCGCGCGCGACCGGCTCGTCATGTTCGGCGGCTATGGAGAGACCGCGGTCGCCGATTCCGCTGGCCACTACTATCGCGCGCCCCGCGACTTCCTGAACGACGCCTGGGTGCTTGAACTCTCGGGGTCGACGCCCCGCTGGGAGCGGATCAAGGCATCCGGCGACGGCCCCTCGAAGCGCGACTTCTTCGCGATGGTGTACGACCCGAAGCTCGAGCGTGTGCTCGTCATCGGCGGGAACGGCGGCCTCGACGCCGAGACCAACGACGTCTGGGAGCTCACGTTCCCAAAGTACCTTCCACCTGTGACGGACTCGCCGCCGGGCTCCCTCCGCGCGGAGCTCGCGCTGGTCGGCGCGCGCCCGGTTCCCGGAGCGCTCGAGGTGTCGTTCCGGCTGCCCGATGCCGGGCCCGCGCGGCTCGAGGCGTTCGACGCAGCCGGACGACGCGTCGGCTCGCTCGAGGTCGGCTCGCTCGGCAGCGGTGATCACACGGTCTCGCTCGCGCGCCGGGACGCCGGTGCACCGGGCCTGTTGTGGCTCCGACTCGCGCGCGGAAGCGAGTCGCGTGTGAAGAAGGTGGCGCTCCACCCGTAGCGTCGTGTCCGAGTCGCTCGACACAGGCCTCACGCTCCCGTCCGGACGGCGTCTCGGATGCGCGTCCGCGGCACTCCGCGATTGCGACGCGAGTGTCGCTGTGCTACCAGTGCTTCACGACGTCCTGCCCGCCCGGGGGAGTGGCGTCGGCCGCGGTCGTGCGGCGCGTGGCCACTCGAGTCGGGCGGACCGCGAAGGAACGCACCCGTGCGCACTGAGATCGCCCAACGACCGCCCGATGCCGAGGCCCCCGCGCGCGCGAGCACGCTGCCCGCGCTGGTGCTGGACTCGCTCGAGATGGGCGCGGTGGCACTCGACCGCGAGCGCAAGGTGGTCTATGCGAACCGCCGCATCGAGGAACTGCTCGGGGTCGAACCGGGCGCACTGCTGTCGCTGCCCGGCAATCGCGTGTTCCCCGGCGCCGACGCGCGCTGGCTGAAGGGCGCCGCGCGCGAGTCCCGCGACTTCCACATCGAGACCGGGGAGCGCGACCTCACGCTCCGCGGTGAATCCGTGCCGATGCGCGACGAGGACGGCGAACTCGCCGGCTCGGTGGTGCTGGCCGAGGCCATCTCCGAGACCGAGGACGGCGAGTTCCAGAAGAAGATCGACCGCCTGGTCTCGTTGGGCGAGCTGTCGGCCTACGTCGCCCACGAGATCCGCAACCCGCTCACCGGCATCCGCACGACCGTCCAGTTCGTGGCGTCCAAGCTCAAGCCTCGTGACCCGCGCCGCGAGGACCTGGACGACGTCATCCAGGAACTGGACCGCATCGAGCAGATCATCACCGGCCTGCTCATGTTCGCCCGGCCGCCGCAGGCGCGCTCGCAGGCCTGCGACCTCCATCAGGTCGTCGAGCGCACGCTCGACCTGCTGGACCTCCAGCTCCGGGACTCCAAGGTGAACGTGCACCGCGAGCTGGCCGACGAGCTGCCGCTGGTGATCGCCGACCCCGA
>JAHFBX010000098.1:0-3234 GCA_023249815.1 Candidatus Eiseniibacteriota bacterium | reverse complement strand
GTGCTCCTGAACCTGTGTCTCAACGCCATCCAGGCAATGCCCGAAGGCGGGGATCTGACGCTCACGACCGGCGTCCGGCGCTACCGCACCCGCCGCTCGCTCGTGGACGTGAGCATCGCCGACACCGGGGTGGGCATCCCGAAGGAGCTGATGGAGAAGATCTTCGACCCGTTCTTCACCACCCGCTCCATGGGCACCGGGCTCGGGCTGCCGATCTCGGTGCAGATCGTGCGGGACGCCGGTGGCGTCATCACGGCAAGGAACAACCCCGGGGGCGGCGCCACGATGCGTGTCTCGCTGCCCGTGCCGGCCGAACCGCCCGGCAAGCCGGAGGAGTAGCCGTGAAGACCTCCGTGCTCGTGGTGGACGACGAGCTCCTGATCCGCAAGTCGCTCGGCAAAGTGTTGCGCTCGAACGGCTACACCGTGGACGTCGCGAGCAGCGGCGCCGAGGGGCTGGAGAAGGTGGGCTCGCTCAAGCCGCAGGTCATGATCCTCGACATGCGGCTGCCCGACACCGACGGGCTCTCGGTGCTGCGCCGCGCGCGGGAACTGGACCCGCTCCTCCAGGTCATCATCATCACGGCCTACGGCGACGTGCAGGCCGCGGTGGACGCCATGAAGCTCGGTGCCTGCGACTTCGTGCGCAAGCCCTATGAGATGGAGGAGATCGTGCTCGCCGTGGACGCCGCCGGCCGCACGTTCCGCCAGGCCACCGAGCTCGACCTCTACCGCCGCCGGGCGTGGCAGCACTACTCGGGCGAGGAGATCATCGGCCAGTCGGGTCCCATGCGTCAGGTGCGCGGGCTCATCGACAAGGTGGTGAAGAGCAAGGCCACCAGCGTGCTCATCACCGGCGAGAGCGGCACCGGCAAGGAACTGGTCGCCCGCGCCATCCACTACCGCAGCGACAGGGCGCAGGCGCCGCTCATGGAGGTGAACTGCTCGTCGTTCCAGGAGGCGCTGCTCGAGAACGAGCTGTTCGGCCACGAGAAGGGCGCCTACACCGACGCCACCGACACCAAGAAGGGCCTGGTCGAGCTCTGCGATGACGGCACGTTGTTCCTGGACGAGGTCGCGGACATGCCGCTGCCGACCCAGGCCAAGTTGTTGCGATTCATCGATCAGCGCAACTTCAAGCGGGTCGGCGGAGCGCACGACATCTCAGTGGACATCCGCATCGTCGCGGCCACGAACAAGAACCTCGACGAGGAGGTGCGGCTCGGCCGTTTCCGGAGCGACCTCTACTTCCGATTGAAGGTGGTGAGCATCATGCTGCCCGCGCTGCGCGACCGCGAGGGCGACATCGCCATGCTCTCCAAGCACTTCATGCGCGAGTTCTCGCGCAAGTTTCAGAAGGGTTTCACCGAGCTCACGCCCGACGCGACGCGGTTGCTCGAGGCCTACCCGTGGCCCGGCAATGTGCGCGAGCTGCGCAACCTGATCGAGCGAGTCGTGCTGCTCGAGGAGGGCGAGCGGCTCGAGCCCGACCACCTGCCGCCTGAGATGCTCGGTCGGCGGTCGTCACCCGGCCCGGCCGTGGCCGCCGCGATGCGTGACGTGCTCGCCCTGCCGACGCTCGCGCAGATCGAGATGGACCACATCAACGAGGTGCTGCGCCTGACGTCGGGCAACAAGAGTCGCGCCGCGCGCATCCTCGGCATCTCGCGGCAGGGACTCATCGAGAAGCTGCGACGGTTGCGCATCGAAGAATCGAGCGAGCGGACGATCGAACGCGCGTGAGTGACGCCGCGCGTCGCGAGTGTCAGGTTTCTTGGCACTCACAACGATCTGGACACCTCGCATCATCGCACGCACTCGCAACCAGTTACGTGTGCGTCTCCGCGTAACGAACCAGAATATTGACAGTTAACTGGGTTCTCCACACGCGCTTCGCGCGCGCGCGCCGCGAGACATCGCATGAAGTGCGCGCGATAAGCGATGCGCCCGCACGCACATGAACGAGTGACGCGGCAACTCGCACGCGTCGTGGCACGCAAGCTGCATGTATCACCTCGCGAGCGATGCGACAGGTGTGCGCATCGCAGCGTGTTGAACTCGACTCAGGCCAGCATCACGTCCTGTTCGGAGGAGGTGATTCTCACATGGCTGCCAAGAAGAAGGCCGCGAAGAAGAAGGGCACGAAGAAGAAGGCCGCGAAGAAGAAGAAGTAACCGGTATCTGGACCTGGCACGTCCTGAGGGGCGAGCTGGCTTCTGCCGGCCGCCCCTCGTCTTTTTGTAATGGCGCGACGTCCGCCCGGAGTCGTGCGTCCCACGGTGTCACGCGTGGTCGAGTCGGGGATCCAAAGCCAGGATGAGCCGTCGTCCCCGGCGCGCGCGAGGCGGTCCGCCACGGATGGACGGACCGCCCGCATCCTTCTCGTCCGGGGTGTAGGCTCGGCGACTGGACCCCTCGCCACTACCCTCCCGAGCCCCCCGTGAGCCCGCCCGAACCCATCGCTGCCATCCGCATCCGAGGCGCTCGCCAGCACAACCTCCGCGGCGTGGACCTGGACCTGCCGCGCGGGGCGCTGAGCGTCATCACCGGCGTCTCGGGCTCTGGAAAATCCTCGCTCGCGTTCGACACGCTCTACGCCGAGGGCCAGCGCCGCTACGTGGAGTCGGTGAGCACGTACGCGAAGCAGTTCCTCGACCGACTGCCGCGCCCCGACGTGGACTCGATCACCGGGCTCACGCCCGCGGTGAGCATCCAGCAGAGCGCCCCGGCGCGGAGTGCCCGCTCCACGGTCGGCACCGCCACCGAGCTCCACGACTACCTGCGGCTGCTGTTCGCGAGGCTCGGCACGGTCCACTGCGGGACCTGCGGCAAGGTCGTGACCGCTGACTCGGCGCGCACCGTCGCGCGCGAGGCAGAGGGCTGGCCGGAGGGCGACCTGGTCCTGGTGCTGGCCCCCGTGCCGCTCTCGGCGAGGCTGCCATGGCCGGAACAAGCCGGGCACCTGCTCCGCGCCGGGTACACGCGCGCCTGGATCGACGGCGAAGTGGTGGAGATGGACCCCGTGCCCAAGCTCGACCGCAAAGCCCGGCAGGTGCACGTCGTGGTGGACCGGTTCAAGTGGCGCGCTGATGAGCGCGAGCGCCTGGTCGAGGCGTGCGAACAGGCATTCCGGCGCGGCGAGGGCCGGCTCGGGCTCGTGGTCGGGAAGGGAGCGCTCGAGGCGCGCAACGAGCGATGGGAGTGCTCGAACTGCGGCACACCCGCAATGCGTCCG
>JAHFBX010000363.1 GCA_023249815.1 Candidatus Eiseniibacteriota bacterium | reverse complement strand
GCCGGGAGACCGGGAAGCCCATCGTGGTGTCCATGGGGTCGGTGGCCGCGAGTGGCGGCTACTTCCTCGCGGCGCACGCCGACCGCATCTTCGCCGACCAGCACACCGTGACCGGCTCGATCGGCGTGCTGTTCGTGAAGCCGTCGTTCGAGGGCCTCTACCGGAAGCTGCACGTGCGCCAGGACGAGTTCGAGCGCGGCGCTTACATGAGCGGGCTGTCGCCGGCACGCGACTGGGGCCCGCGCGAGCAGGCCGCCGCCGACAGCGCGATTCAGCGCCACTACAGAGTGTTCGTGGAACGCGTCAGCGACGGCCGCAAGCTGGACACATCAGAAACGTACGCGAACGCACAGGGCCGGGTCTGGCTCGGCGAGGACGCCGCCGCGCGCAAGCTGGTGGACGGCATCGGCGGGCTCGAGGCGGCGATCAACGAGGCGAAACGCCTGGGTGGCATCCCCGCCGGCGAGCGCGTCACGCTACGAGAAGTCCACCGCCCGCGCGGCACGCTGCTCGAACGCCTGGTCGGCGGCTGGCTCCGCGAACGCTTCGCCGAAGCCCTGCGGCTCCCCGCCCGATCAGGAGCGCAGGCGCGTGTCCAAGACTGGGTCGAAGACCTGGAGTGACGCGACCGCAGCCGCCCGGCTACGACCCAGGCAGGCTGCGCCGCAGTCGCTCCGCCCAGGGCCCGGTCGCCTCGATCGCGAGATAGCGTCTCACCATCGTTCGCGCCTCCGCCGGCCGCCCCACCTCGTCGAGCAGTCGCGCGCGGTTGTAGAGCGCGAGCAGAAACTCGGGCTCGGTGCGATCCACCGCCGCGAATTGGGCGATCGCACGGAGCATCAGCGCGCGCCGCGGCCACGGTTCGCTCGTGCGAGCCGCGTCGAGCGCCAACGCCATGCCCCAGCCCAGCCGCCCCTCGCCATAGTTGGGCGCGCGCTCGCACGCCTCGCGGTAGTGCGTCTCGGCGACGGAATAGTCGTGCCGCACGAGTGCCAGCGCGCCCAGTGCCGCACGCGCGCGCGGTTCGCGCGGGTGCGCACGCGCCCACCGCTCGAGCGTGAGCTCCGACTCGCGGGTGCGGGCGAGCGTCGCGGCGTCGTTCGTCGCGGAGGAGGGCGGGCCGCCGAACGCGGCGGCGGTGAAGCGCAAGTCGCTCGCGATGACACCAAGTGACGGGTTCGGGAGCCCGGTCGCCGCGAGCACCGCGGCGTCCTCGGGCAGGCCGCGCGGCCGTGACGGTCGCATCACGAGCGTCATGCCGACGAGCGAAAGGAGCAGCGCCAGGATGCCAAGGAAGACAAGCGTGGGCCAGCCAGGCCAGCGGAGCCGCCGTTCGAGCTCGGCGACGGGCGGGGGAGCGTTCATGCGCCGAGAGTAGGCGGGGTCGCCCCGGCTTGCATCCCTTGCTAGAATCAGCCCCGGCGCGAGGCATGGGGCCCGCGCCGTGGCGGCGTCGCCCTGCGACCCGCCGGAACCCCGTCGGGAGCGATTCCGCCCCGGCGAGAGGAGCAACATCATGTGCCACGGAACCCGTGCGCATCACGACTGCGGCTGTGCGCCGCAAGCCCGACACGAGCAGTCCGCACATCGTCACTACGCCGCCGGCGATGACTTCGCCGCCGGGTTCGGCGTGCGGCGACCGCTGCGATTCCTGGCCTGGAAGCTCGAGCTCACCGAGCCCCAGGTGACCCGGTTCGCGGCCATCATCAATGAACTCAAGACCGAGCGGGCCCAGGCGGCGGTGGACGATCGCCGCGCGCTCACGCTGCTCGCGGAGGCCGCGGGCGGCGAAGCGTTCGACGCCGCCAAGGCCGCCGAGGCCACGAGGTTTCGGCTCGAGGGCGCCGCGCGCTTGCAGCAGCGCGTGACGGACTCGCTGGCGGCCATGCACGCGGTGCTCGATGCCGAGCAGCGCGCGCGACTGGCCTACCTGCTCCAGACCGGAACGCTGGTGATGTGAAACTCGATTCCTCCGGAGGCCCGCCGGGGTGAGAACCCCGGCCGGGCCCTACGGGGGGCTTCCGACCGTTGCCCGGTCCGCGCAGGCGCTGTAGTTTCATATGGATGCCCGCGCCGGACCCGGCGACGCCCGGGGGCACCCGGGTCGCGGGGTGAGTGCCGCCATCCTAAGGACAGGAGCCGCACCCGCATGGCGTTGCTGCGATTGCTGCAGATCTCCGACCTGCACCTCGGCCGCCCGTTCGCGTGGCTTCCACCCGACCGGCGCGAGCTGCGCCGCCGCGACCAGCAGGCCGCGCTGGAGCAGGTGGTCAAGCACGCCATCGAGCGCGACGCGCACGCCATCTTGATTCCGGGCGACCTGTTCGACACCGTCCCAGTGGACACCAGCTCGCTCACGTTCGCGCTCCGGGCGTTCGCGGTGCCGAGCTGTCCGCCGGTGTTCATCTCGCCCGGCAACCACGACCCCGCTTCGCAGGACAACGCCGCGTGGAGCGCACGCCTGCAGCAGGCCCGCGGCACGCACTGGCCGTCGAACGTGCACGTGTTCGACTCGCCCAAGTGGACGCCGCTGCCACTGGCCGGGCAACCGGGAGTCCGCATCTGGGGTCGCGCGTTCCTGACCAGCTCGGGCACCATGGACCGGCCGCTCCACGCGAGCTCGCTCGACATGCTCGCCGAGCGCCAGCCGGGCAGCGTGGACATCGCGGTGTTCCACGGCTCGCGCGAGGGCCGCTGCCCGCCGTCGCAGAAGATCACGGCGCCGTTCAGCGACGCCGAGGTGGTGGCGTCGCCGTTCGTCTACCACGCGGTGGGTCATTACCACGTTCGCTCCGAGATCGAGCAGGAGCCGGGCAGCGGTGCCACATCGGCTGGCGTGCGCCTGGCGTATGCCGGCTCGCCGATCGCGCTCGACTACACCGAGCCCGGCGAACACGGTGCGCTCGAAGTGCTCATGCG
>JAHFBX010000004.1:2792-27644 GCA_023249815.1 Candidatus Eiseniibacteriota bacterium | reverse complement strand
GGCGACGAAGCTGCGCTGCGGCTCCGACTGCACGCCTACCTCGATCGCCAGCGCTTCGCGGAGCGCGACTGGGCTCCGGCGAGAAACGTGGCCTCGCGTCCCTTGCCACGCGTGCGCGACCGTGTGCCGGTGAACGAGGTGCTCGCGTCGCTCGGCATCGGCTTCCTCGCGCGTCCCACGCCGCAGCGCGAGGAGGCCGAGACACACCTGCGCGCGGCGCTGGAGCGGGACGAGCAAGACGCCGACGCCTGCGCCGGGATGGGCTGGCTGCAGCTTCAGCGCGGGCGACGCGCCGAGGCCCGCATCTGGTTCGAGCGCGCGCTCGCTCGCGAACCGGTCTCCGTGACCGCGGTCAAACTGTTCGCCTCGCAGACGCTGCTCGACGTGAGCCGGCGGAAGGCGGAGGACGAGCGGAAGGCCGTGGCGCTCGACGCGCGGCGATCCCTCGAACGCGCGCGCCTCGTGGCGGCCGGCGACCCCGAGCTCCTCGCGCTGCTCGCCCGCACGTGGGTCGTGTGGCACGAGCCGGACGCCGAGCCCGGGTGGGCGCTCGCCGAGCGCGCGGTGGCGCTCCTGCCGGGCCGCGCCGACGTCCAACTCGATCGCATCGCGCTCGCGGCGCTCACGGGGCGCGACGAGCAGGCTGCCGCGCTCGTCGAGCGCCACTTCCCACCCGGCTCAGCGCCCGAGCCGAGGCGCGCGGCGCGCACCGCGCTGCTCGCGGGAGACGTCCGCGCGGCGAACCTGCTGGTGACGGCCGGCGACCCGGAGCGCGCCGAGGGGCGCCTGCGCGCCGCGAGACGGCGCGTGGCGGACGACCCCGAACTCGCGAGCGAGGCCGATCGCTTTCTCGAGCAGTTCGCGCAGGCGCGCGCGAAGCAGGCGGACGCTCAGCGCGAGAACCGCGCCATCGCCGATTACAACGCGGGCGTGCAGGCTGCGAATGCGCGGCGACACGCCGACGCCGCTGCTGCGTTCCGGCGCGCCGCCGAAGCGACCGGTCGCGACGACTTCCGTTCGCGCTCCCGCCTCCTGGCCAAGCGCATGGACATGAGGGTGGTGGGAGATCGCGCCATGGAGCTGGCGCGGAACGGCGACCGCGCCGGCGCGCGGGCCCTGCTGGACTCCATCGACCGCAACGTCCTGGACGCGGAGGACCGTCGCTGGCTCGATGACAACCGTGCGAAGCTCCGGTTGCCGCGTGCTCGCGAGGTCCGGTAGATTCAATTGGATTCCAGCCTCGAGCCCTCCGGGAGATCCCCTGCCATGGCCTCCGTCAAGCCTGCCGCGTCCGCGACCGCCCGCTGGGGCGGGCTCCGTTCCGAGGAGCTCGTGGAGCTCTATCGCACGATGTTCACGTCGCGGCGGACGGACGACGAGGAGATCCGGCTCAAGAAACTGAATCTCGTGTTCTTCCAGATCTCGGGCGCTGGGCACGAGGCCGTGCTGGCCGCCGCGGGACGCGCGTTCAGGCCCGGCTACGACTATTTCTATCCCTACTACCGCGACCGCGCGCTCTGCCTGGGGCTTGGGATGACGGTCAAGGAGATGCTGCTCTCGTCCGTGGGCTCGGCCGAGGACCCGAACTCGGGTGGCCGCCAGATGCCCAGCCACTGGGGGCACCGCAAGCTCAACATCGTGTCGCAGTCGAGCCCCACGGGAACGCAGTTCCTCCAGGCCGTAGGCGCCGCCGAGGCGCTGGTGAAGTACAAGGACCTCGAGGGCGAGCACGCCGAGCTTCGCGGCCGCGTCAAGGGCGACGAGGTCGTCTACTGCTCGGCGGGCGATGGCACGACGAGCGAGGGCGAGTTCTGGGAGGCGCTGAACAGCGCCTGCAACCTCAAGCTCCCGGTCGTGTTCCTGGTCGAGGACAACGGCTACGCGATCTCGGTGCCCGTGGACGTCCAGACCGCCGGCGGCAACGTGGCCCGCCTGGTGAAGGACTTCCCGAACCTGTTCTGGGTCGAGGAAGTGAACGGCTGCGATCCAATCGCGTCCTACCGGGTGCTGCAAGAGGCCGTGGCGTGGTGTCGCGCGCGCAAAGGCCCGGCGTTCGTCCGCGCCAAGGTGACGCGGCCCTACTCGCACTCCATGTCGGACGACGAGAGCAAGTACAAGACGCCGGCGCTGCGCGCGGCGGAGTCCGAGCAGGACTGCCTGCGCACGTTCTCGCGCTTCCTGGTGCAGGAGGGCGTGCTCACCGAGGCGGAGCTGGAGAAGCTGCATGCCGACGTCTTGGCGGGGATCCGCACCGCTTCCGAACAGGCGCAGACATCGCCGCAGCCGCCCGTGCACACCGCGACCGCGTACGTGTTCTCGCCCGACGTGGACCCCGGCTCCGACCGCTTCGCCACCGAACCGAAACCCGAGCCGGGTGCGCAGGGCGAGACCATTCTCCAGAGCATCAACTACGCGATGCGCGACGAGATGAAGCGCAACCCGCGCATCATCATGTTCGGTGAGGACGTCGCGGACGCGTCGCACGAGGAGGTGCTGGGTGAGTTGAAGGGCAAGGGCGGCGTGTTCGGTGTCACGTGGGGACTGCAGAAGCAGTTCGGGAGCAAGCGCGTGTACAACTCGCCGCTCGCCGAGGCCAACATCGTGGGCCGCGCCATCGGCCTCGCAACGCTCGGCTGGAAGCCGGTCGTGGAGATCCAGTTCTTCGACTACATCTGGCCGGCGATGATGCAGATCCGCGATGAGCTGTGCTACATGCGCTACCGCTCGAACAACGCCTGGTCGTGCCCGGTCGTGATCCGCACCGCGTACGGTGGCTACCTGGGGGGCGGAGCGCCGTACCACAGCCAGTGTGGCGAGAGCATCTTCGCTCACTGCCCGGGCCTGCGTGTCGTGCTGCCGAGCTGCGCAAGCGATGCGGCAGGCCTCATGCGCACCGCATTGCGCGCCGACGACCCGGTGCTGTTCCTCGAGCACAAACACCTCTACCGGCAGCCGTACGCGAAAGAGCCCTATCCCGGCCCCGAGTACATGGTGCCGTTCGGGCGCGCGCGCATCGTGCGACCCGGCTCCGACGTCACGCTCGTCACCTACGGGGCGCTCGTCCAGCGCGGCGTCCTAGCGGCTCAGGAGCTGGCCGACGAAGGCGTGGAGGTGGAGCTCCTCGATCTGCGCACCATGCAGCCGCTCGACTTCGAAGCCATCGCGCGCTCGGTGAAGAAGACCGGGCGCGTGCTCATCGCGCACGAGGACACGCTGTTCTGCGGGTTCGGGGCCGAAGTGGCGGCACAGGTGGCGAACGAGTGCTTCCAGGATCTCGACGCGCCGGTGCGTCGAGTCGGCGCGCTGGACACGCCGATCGCCTACGCGCCCAAGCTCGAGGAGGTCATCCTGCCGCAGAAGGCCACGCTCGTGGCCGCGCTCCGCGAGCTCGCCGCCTACTAAGGCTCTGGCCCGTCGCCTCAGCTCTCCAGCAGATGGGGTGGCAGACGCACCGAGAGCGCGCGCCGGCAGCTCTCGCACCGGATCGTGATCGGTGTCTGGGTGTCACTCATGAGCGGCTCGCGAATGGGCGCCGCGCAAGCCGGGCACGGGCCCTCGATGTCGAGCACGGTGAGGTGCTGCCGCAACTGCGACCAGGCCACGATCGGCCCTGCGACGACGAGCGACGGCACGAGCACGAAGTGAAGCACGGGCAGGAACACCGCGCCGATCGCGGCGCCCCAGCAGCTCGCGAGCCCGACGAGCGCACGCCGCGCGCGATCGTGGCGGTCGTGACCGAGCACGCGCACGGTGGCTTTTGAAACCCGGTCGTGCTGGACGAGTTCCGCCGGCTCGACCGAGACGCTGCCCTTCATCGTGCGTGCCGAGGGAGCGGATGCGCGGAGCATGGAAGCTCAGGCTACCGCCCAGCCGGACGGACTCGCAATCCGGGGCGGCTTCTGTAATATGGCGGTCAGTGGCCCCGCAGGAGGCCGGGTGGTGCAACGCCGTTCCCGAGCTTGAACGCTCGCTCGACCCGCAGGTCTCAGGGAGGAGACCCCATGCGCACGAGGCTGGCCTGTATCCGCTTGGTCTTTTCCGCGCTGCTGCTGACCACCGCGGCCAGGGCCGCGGCCGCACCCCGCGACTACGCCTACATCTCGCCGCCTCCGAACGGCGAACGCGTGTCGCCCGGCAACAACATCGCGCTCCGTCCGGGCGCACCGATCGATCCCGCGAGTCTTCACGCCGGCCTCGTGAACGTGACTGGCGAGCGGAGCGGCCGGCACGACGGGCGGCTGTCGCTGTCCACGGACGGGCGCACCATCCTGTGGAAGCCCGAGCTGCCGTTCGCGCTCTCGGAGCGTGTGCACGTGCAGGTCGGCGCGGGAGCTCGGACGCTCTCGGGGCGCACGCTGCCCGCGCTCGCGTACTCGTTCACCGTGTCCGCCGTGGATCCGCGTTCGCTGCCGCCACCGCCGGACGACGAGTTCCTGAAGCCGCGCGACCCCGGCCTCCGCTGGCCGGGCACCGAGGCGCCCGCCGCGACGACCGTGTTGCCGTGCGACACGCTGCTGCCGGGATTCCCGACCATCTCCGTCGTGAACCGGAATCAGCCGCACCCGGGTGTCTTCTTCATGGCGCCGTTCGCGACCGCCAACCAGAGCACCGCGAATCTCCAGATCCTCGACGATTTCGGAAAGCCGCTTTACCAGCGCGTGTTCCAGGCCAACTTCCTGCCCGTGGACTTCAAGCTCCAGCGCGACGGACGACTCACGTTCTGGATGAACGGCGCCTACAAGTACTACGCGATGGACAGCGCGTACGCGTTCGTGGACAGCTTCGTGTGCGGCAATGGCTACCCGACGGACCTGCACGAGCTGAACATCCTGCCGAACGGCCATGCGCTCATGATGTCCTACGACCCGCAGATCGTAGGCATGGACACCGTGGTCGCCGGCGGCAATCCAAACGCCACCGTGTACGGGCTCATCGTGCAGGAACTCGACCTAAACAAGGACGTCGTGTTCCAGTGGCGAAGCTGGGATCACTTCAAGATCACCGACGGTTCGGTGAGCCCGCTGTCCACGCTCACCGGCGCCAGCGTGGACTACGTACATGCCAACTCCATCGACATGGGGCCCGACGGGAATCTCGTGGTCTCGTGCCGGCACATGAACGAGCTCACGAAGATCGACCGGCAGACGGGCGACGTGATCTGGCGCATGGGGCTGCACGCCGCGAACAACCAGTGGACGTTCCCGAACGACTCACGCGGGTTCTCGCACACGCACGACGCGCGCATCCAGCCGAACGGCAACCTCACCGTGTACGACAACGGCAACTTCCTCGTGCCCCAGTACAGCCGTGCCGTGGAGTACCAGCTGGACGAGGTCAACAAGGTGGCGACGCTGGTGTGGGAGTACCGCCATGCGCCCGACATCTACGGCGGCTTCATGGGGAACGTGCAGCGGCACGCCGACGGTTCCACCACCATCGGCTGGGGCGGGCCGTTCAACACATTGCTGAAGGCCGTGGACCTGCACGCCGACGGCAGCATCGCCGCCGAGCTGGAGTTCCCGTCCACGGACGTGAACTACCGCACGTTCCGCACGCCGTGGCGCAGCAACCGCATCCTGACCGACGTGCAGGCCGTCGCCATCGAAACCCCGGCGGCGGGACTCACCGCGAGCCGCACGCTCAAGGTCTGGAACCACTGGGACCGACCGATCGACCTCACCTGCCTGCGCACTGCGCACCCGACCTTCGGCGCCACGCTCGCCTCGGGCACGCTTCCCATGACACTGGCGCCCGGCGACACCACCACCGTGCAGATCGTGTACGCGCCGGAAGACTCGAACGAAGCGCACTCCCGCCTCTACATCATGCAGGTGAGCGAGGGCGAGATCGTGGCCCAGACCGTGGACCTCCAGGGGAACGTGGCGGGCACGGTCAGCGTGAACCCGAGCGCTGGTACGCGGCTCGCCGCCGTCGTGCGGCCGAATCCCGTGCTCGGCCGGGCCACGTTCGAGATCCTCCTGCCCGCGCCGGGGCCGGTGACGCTCGAGATCTACGACGTCCACGGCCGCCACGTCTCGACGCCGCTCCGGGAACGCCTCGGCGCGGGATCGCATCGCGTGGACTGGAACGCCGGCGCCCAGCGTCCCGGGCTCTACTTCTCGAGATGCACCGCCGCCGGACAGACGGTGGTGAGGAAGTTCGTCGTCGGGGGCTGACGAGACACATTGACGACGGCGCGCACCCACGCGGGGCGCGCCGTCGCGCGTTCAGGGCGTGAGCGTGCCGCGCGTCCACGTCCATTCGGCCGAGCGGAGCCTGCCCTTCACCATGCCCTCGATGCGCGCGTGCAGCGTGTCGGGATGGTCGCGCCAATAGAGGATGCGCTGCGGGAAGTCGTGCTCGAGGTTCTCGAACACGACACGGCCCGGCACACAGTCCTTGAGTGCGAACGACGTTGGCGACGCCCCACCCGGACTCGAGATGTAGTCGACGCCGTCCGAACGCTGCGCGATGCGGAAGTACTCGAAGCTGACCCTCGAAGCCGAGGCGATGCGATTCATGCCCAACATGAAGTTCCCGCGCGGCGCCATCCAGTGCTCTTCCTCGCGGACACTGTCTCGCGTCGTCGACCACGAGCCCGCCATCCACGCCAGCGCGTCCACGGAGCAGGGACCACCAGCCGCGCCGGCCGGGGCGGCGACCGTGCCGAGGGACAGGAGCAGCACGAGCAGGCGCATGAGGGTCGGCCTCCTTGAGAATCGGGTGGGTGCTACGGCGAGAGTCGCACGCGATCGAGCGCGACCGCCTCGATCCTCGCCCAGTCCATGTGAAACGGCACGTAGGCATGGTTCGCCCACGGCACGCGCAGGTCGCGCTCGCCGGTGGGCGCGAACGCCGCGCTGTTCCATGGCGGGACCACTCCATAAGAGACGAGTGGCCGCGCGAGGTCCACGACGTGCCGGAACGCCGGCCCGTGCACGACCTCGGTGCTCCACGGGAGCCGCGAGGGGCCCACGCTCGGCGTGGCGTTGTCACCGTCCTCGGGCATGAGCGGGGGCTCCCAGCGCGCGCGCGTGTCCAGGCCGGACAGCGCGTGTCGGAATCGGGCCTGGTGCGCGCGGGCGTAGCGCCAACTCCCTAGCTCGGGCCCGAGGCGGGCGGTGAGCGTGTCGAGCGCCATCGCGAGCGCGGCCACCGCGGCGCGCTCGGGCGACTCGCGACTCGACGGCGAGCCGGGCACTGCGAGCGCCTCCGGCGCCTCGCCCGAAAGCGCGGCGAACGCGAGTCCGGGGAGGCCCTCGAGACCGGAGCGGCGCTGCAGCGCGGCGATCCAGGCTCGGTAGAGCGTCGGGGCGACCTTTGACCTGCGCGCGAAACGATCCCATGCGCGAAGCGTGTCGAGCGCGGCCTCGAGTCGCGGCGACAGCCTGTCTCGCGAGGCGTCCGCGTTCCGGAGGAGGAGCGGCAGGAAGCGCTCGGCGGCGAGCGAGTACACGTCGTTCTGGACACTGGCGGCGTCCTCCACCGTGACGCTCCGGTCACCGCCCAGCCGCTGGGCGATGCGCCGCGCGCGGTCGTGCGCCCAGTCGAAGCGCGGGAGCGAGTAGGGATACGCCCCGCCGATGGGCCGATTGTTCGCGTTCGCGGCGAATCCCGCCGGCGGCACGCGCCACTGCGGCATGCGCTCCGCGGGCACGAAGCCGGTCCACTCGTGACGACCGTCGGACGGCAGCGGGCCCGGCCCGGGTTCGCTCGCGCGCACGGGCAGCAGCCCGACGCTCCGAAAGCGGGCCTCGCCAGAGGCGTCGGCCGCGACCACGTTGAAGCAGGGCGTGACGAGCGTGGAGAGGCGGTCCACCAACTCCGCTGCGCTCGAGACACGTTCGACGCCGAGTATCCTGTCGAACCGAACGCGATCCTCCATGGCTGTCCAGCGCGCGGAGTACGCCAGCCTGCGCTTGGGCGCCCAGACCAGCACCGGGCCGTGCGGCGTGTAGCGGCGCGCCTGGACGAACGCGGGCACCGGCACGCGAACGCCCAGTACACCGTAGCTCAACTCGAAGGGCTTGGTCCCGACGGGCACCCACTCGACCCGGCCGTCGGGCGTCGCATGTCGCACGCGCCGCCCGTCCGCCGAGAGCGTGTCGGCATAGACATCCACCACGTCGGCCGAGAGCGCCGTGACCCCCCAGGCCACGCGCGGGTTGCGACCGCTTGCGATGATGGGGAGCCCCGCGATCTCCGCGCCCACGGCGTCCACGACGCCCGGCACCGAGACGTGCAGGACGTGAAATGCACCCGGCGTGGCGAGGCCAAGGTGCGGATCATTGGCGAGGATCGGCCGGCCGCTCGCCGAGCGGCGCGCGCCCACCACGAATGCGTTGCTCGCACGGCTCGCCCCGTCCGCGTCGTGCGGTGGGAAGGCGGCGAGCGCGCCCGCGATCTGCTGGCGCGCGACGCGGGGGAGCGTTTCCGGGGATCGCATGCGGGCGCCGGTCAAGCCCGGCGGCGATGGCGCGCGTGTCGCGGCACCGCCGTCGCCGAATCGGCCCGAGGCGCTGTCGGGGACGGTGCTGTACATCCACTCGCCCTCGAAGCGGCGGCGATTCGCGAGCCAGGTCGCGCCATGCTCGGTCACGCTCTGCGCTTCGCGGAGCTCGGGGAAGTCGAGGTCGAGCGTGATGCCCATGCCCAGCACGACCAGCACGCAGTCCTCGGGTGTCCAGTCGCGTGGCCGCTCGCCGAGCCGCACCAGTTCGGCCGGCCACGCGCGGCCGCCGCTGCGGCACTCCGCGAGGTAGGCGTTGACCCCGGCGCTGTAGTGCTCGAGCGCGGCGCGCACGTCCGCATCCCGTCGCTCGCGCTGCCAGATCTCGCGAGCGCGTTCGCTCAGGCGGAAGAGCTGCGCGCCGCCGTCCGCCTGGAGCGCGCGGTTCCCGAGCCAGCGGTGCGTGCGACCTTCGCCCGACGCTCGCGTCCACACCATCTGCCAGAGGCGGTCACGCGCTGCCACCCAGCCCCAGGCACGGTAGAGATCGTCGAGGTTGGAAGCGCGGATGTGCGGGATCCCCCAGCGGTCGGTCACGACGCTCACTTCGGCGGTGAGGCCTGGGATGTGCGTCGGCGATGGGGGCGACGCGCTGGCGAGCGCGCGTGGCAGGAGCAGCGCGGCCAGGGCGAGAAACGTCGCCGATCCGATTGCGGAGGTTCGTTCGCGGCGTGCGAGCGGCGACAGGTTCGACATGGTGACGCAGCCTAGCACCGCCGCGCCTGCCATCGTCCATGTCCTTGCCAGCCGTGAACACCAACCGCTAGCGTGCGGCCATGCCCGGCACTTCCGTACTCGCGTTCGACCTGGGTGGCACCGATCTCAAGGTGGCGCGCGTCTCCGCCGACGGCGGAGTGCGCGCATTCTCACGTCTTCCCTCGCGCGCCGCGCTGGGCGAGTCAGCGCTGTTCGCCGCCATCGCTGACGCCGCGGCGGCGGCCGAGGCCGGGGGCGAGGCACGCTCGGGGCCCGCGGGGTTCGGCTCTCCGGGCGTCATCGAGCCCGGGACCGGCATCATCGTGGATCGCACACCCCACCTGTCGTTGCCGCCCGAGTTTCCGATGCGATCGAGGCTCGAGCTGGCACTCGGGCGGCGCGTCGTCATCGACAACGATGCCAATTGCGCGGCGCTCGCCGAGCACCGTGTCGGCGCGGCGCGCGGCGCGCACCTGTCGCTCACCGTCACCGTGGGCACCGGCGTCGGTTGCGGCATCGTCGTGGACGGACGCGTCTTGAAGGGCGCGTTCGGGGGCGCCGGCGAGATCGGCCACACGCCGCTCGGGAGCACCGGGCCGGCCTGTGGATGCGGCGTCGTGGGCTGCGCCGAGCCCATGGCGAGCGGCTCCGGGCTGGTGGCCAGGGCGCGTGAAGCCGGGCTCCAAGTGACGAACGCCCGCGACGTGTTCGACTCCGACGACCCGCGTGCGGCCGCCGCGATCGAGCGCATGGTGGATCATCTCGCGCGCATGCTCGGCGCAGCCACCCAGCTCTTGAACCCGGATGTCCTCGTGATCGGGGGCGGCGTGGCGCAGGCGGGAGCGCGACTGTTCGCCCCGCTCGAGAAGGCGCTCGTCCGCTACACGCTCGCCTCGCACCGAAAGGGATTGAAGCTTGTCCCGGCGGCACTCGGCGAGCAGGCTGGGGTCATCGGCGCGGGCCTCCAGGCCTGGCAGGCGCAGCGACCGGACACGACGTGACGACGCTCAGGCGCTGAGCGTGACGAGCGGCTCGGGGCGCGGCACGGCAAGGGATTCGCCGAGCAGCGTGACGGGCGTTGCGCCCACGACGCGCACGCGGCGCAACGTCCCGGGCAGGGCACCGTCGTCCGACCACACGACGGTCTTGAACTCGCGGCTCTTGCCATGGAGCTGGGGTTCGCGAGCGCCCTTTCCGCGCCAGGAGGGGCCGTCCACCAGTACCTCGACCTCGCGGCCAAGCCAGCCGTCCATGATCTCACCCGAGATGCCATGCTGCTGGTCGATCAGCGACTGGAGTCGGCGGCCCTTCTCGTCGTCGTCCACGGTCTCGCGCAACCGGTACGCCTTGGTGTCGGGCCGCGCCGAGTACTTGAACAGGAACGCGCTGTCGTATCGCGCTTCCGCGAGGAACGCCTGGGTCGCCGCGAAATCCTCGAGCGTCTCGCCGGGAAAGCCCACGATGATGTCGGTGCTCACCGCGACGCCGGGAATGCGTTGACGGATGCGCGCGAGCAGGGTCCGGTACTGCGCGAGCGTGTAGCTCCGCTCCATCGCCGCGAGCACCCGATCGGAACCGCTCTGGAGCGGCAGGTGGACGTGCGGCATGACCTTCTGGCACGTCGTCATGGCGTCCAGCACGCGTTCGCTCATGTCGCTCGGGTGCGGCGACGTGTAGCGGATGCGGAGCACGCCGTGCACGTCGTTCGTGGCCCGAAGCAGGTCGGCGAAGTCATGCGCACCGTCGTGATAGCTGTTCACCGTCTGGCCGAGGAACACGATCTCGCGAAACCCCTGCGCCGCGGCCTGCTCGACCTGTCGGACGAGATCGGCGAGCGGCAGGCTCCGTTCGCGGCCGCGCGTGTAGGGCACGACGCAATACGTGCAGAACTTGTCGCAGCCTCGCTGCACGGTGACCCAGGCACGCACACCGCCATGTCGCTTGGGTTCCAGGTCGCCGTACGTCTCGTCGCGGTCGAGCCGCACCTCGGCCGTGGGGAGCTGGGCCGCGCGCCGCAGCAGTTCGGGCAGGTTCCGGTAGCCGTCCGGGCCCACGACCAGGTCCAGCACGCGTTTCTTGTCCAGCAGGCGCGCGCGCAGATGCTGCGCCATGCAGCCGGCCACGCCCACGATCAGGTCGGGATTGCGCGACTTGAGATTCGCGAACTCGCCGAGCCGGCCGAGCACGCGCTGCTCGGCGTGCTCCCGGATGGCGCACGTGTTGAGGATGACGGCGTCGGCGTCCTCGGCGCTCTCCACCAGCTCCATGCCAGCGCGCTCCAGCACGCCGGCCATGAGCTCGGAGTCCGCCACGTTCATCTGGCAGCCGTAGGTTTCGAGGAACACGCGTTTCATCCGGGCACGAACGGTAGCACGCGGTGTCGGCGGCGCGCGAGCCTAGGGTTGCGTGCGCGACGCGTCCGGTCGGCGATCGACGTGGGCGTCGGCTCGGGGCTCCGTGGTTGACCCACCTGCGCGCGCGCCACACACTGCGCGGTCCACCAGCGGAGAGTGCCATGCCCTCGAAGCCGTCGCGTGACCTGGTCACGTTCAAGAACCCCGCCCCGGGCCGCGACTACTGGATCCGGCACGAATGCCCGGAGTACACGGCGCTGTGCCCAGTCACGGGCCAACCCGACTTCGGCACCATCGTCGTGCGCTACGTACCGGACCGGCTGTGCGTGGAGCTCAAGTCGCTCAAGCTCTACCTGTGGTCGTTCCGGAACGAGGGGCATTTCTTTGAACAGGTCACGAACACGATCCTGGACGACCTCGTGCGCGCCATGAAGCCGCGCGAGCTCAAGGTGATCGGCCTGTTCAACGTGCGCGGCGGCATCACCACGCGCGTCATGGCCCGCTACCAGAAGCCGGGCCGGAAGCGCGCCACGAGGGGCAGCCACTAAGCTCTCCCATGAAGACGGATTGTCCAGTTGATCTCGTTCTGAGCTCTCCGTCGCCGTCGATTTGACCGTCGCGTCGGCCGGCTCGAGCTCCTCCCGCTCGCGAGTGGCGGGCGGGACAGGCTATGCTCCGGTCACCGGGGCCTAGGCGCGGGCCCTTCCATCCGGCGGTCGGGATTCCATGCGAGGGATCGCGCTCGCAGCGCGGGTGGAGCGTCCGCGAAGCAGGAGTGATGTCCATCACCTTCCGTCAACTTCTCGCGGGGGCCGCGCTCGCGTTGCTCATGGGCTCGGCCGCCGGAGCCAGCGACCACGTGCCAGGCGAACTGCTCGTGCGCTGGAAGCCCCGCACGCTCGCTTCCGCGCGGGCGCAGGCGATGGAGGGGTTGGGAGCCGAGCGCCTCGCCAGCTTCCATCTCGCCGGCCTCGAGCGATTGCGTGTGGACGGCGTGTCGGTGGAGGAGGCCGTCGCACGCCTGGCCCTCGACACACGCGTCGAGTACGCCGAGCCCAACTATCTCTGGAGCATCGACCGCACTCCGGACGACGCCCTCTATCCCGAGCAGTGGGGCTTCCACAACTCCGGGCAGACCGGCGGACTCGCCGGTTCCGACATCCACGCGGAAGCGGCGTGGGAGCGCTTCACCGGCGAACCCGCGCTCCTGATCGGCAACATCGACACAGGCGCGCAGTACGACCACCCGGACCTTGCGGCGAACATCTGGACCAACCCGGGGGAGGTGCCGGGGAACGGCGTGGACGACGACGGCAACGGCTACGTGGACGACGTGCATGGCTATGATTTCCTGAACCACGACGGCGACCCGCGCGACGACAACGGCCACGGCACGCACACGACGGGCACGATCGCCGCCGTTGGGAACAATGGCATCGGCGTCACCGGCGTGGTGTGGCGGGCGAAGATCGTCGTGCTCAAGTTCCTCGGTTCCACGGGCAGCGGCCCCACGTCCGCGGCCGTGGAAGCGCTCGAGTACGCGACGCGGCTCGGCGTACGGCTCACGAACAACTCGTGGGGCGGCGCGCTCTATTCACGCGCGCTCGAGGACGCCATCGACGCCGCGGGCGCGGCCGGCCAGCTGTTCGTGGCGGCGGCGGGAAACGCGCGCTCCGACACCGACCTCCACCCGCAATACCCGAGCGCGCTCGGCTCCGATTGCATCGTGTCGGTGGCCGCCACGGATCACGCCGATCAGTTGGCGTCGTTCTCGAACTACGGCTTGACGAGCGTGGACCTCGCGGCGCCGGGCGTGGACATCCTGTCCACCGCGATGGGCGACAACTACCGCCTGCTGTCGGGCACGAGCATGGCCTCGCCGCACGTCGCGGGCGCCTGCGCGTTCCTGATGGGCCGCTTCCCGGCGATGCCTGCGGCCGAGGTGAAGTCCCGGCTCCTGCGTTTCTCGGACCCGCTGCCGGGCCTCGCGGGCCGCTGCGTCTCGGGCGGCCGGCTGAACCTCGAACTCGCCGCCGCCGATCCGGACAGCGTGCCGCCGGGAGGGATCGCGGACCTGGCGGTGACCTCGGCGGGTTCCAACTCGCTGGACCTCGCGTGGACCGCGACCGGAGACGACGGCAGCGCGGGGACGGCGAGCCGGTACGAACTACGCGTCGCGACCGAGCCGATCACGCCCGAGACGTTCGCTTCCTCAAGGCTGGTGACCGCGACCGCGCCACACCTCGCCGGCAGCAGCGAATCTCGCCGCGTGCGCGGCCTTGAGAATCGCACGACCTACTGGTTCGCCATGCTCGCGCGTGACGAGTTCGGCAATCCCGGCTCGCTCTCGAATGTCGCCACCGGCACGACGCTCGGCCCGCCCACGCTGGCGCTCTCCCCGCAGGCGGTGGCCGCGGCCGCCAACACCGGCGAGCTCGTGGAGCGCGACGTGGAGCTCCAGAACGACTCACCCGGCACGCTCGAATGGGAGAGTCCGCCGCCCGAACTCGACTTCGGGCTCGCGCAGCAGTCGTGGCCCGCGGAGGAGCTGGCCAAGGGCAGCGATGGACCCGTACGCGAGCCACAGATGAGCGCCACCGGAGGACCCGATGCGTTCGGCTATCGCTGGGCGGACTCGTCGGAGCCCGGTGGCCCCGTCTACCAATGGGTGGACATCGCGCGACCGGAGTACGCCGTGGCGCTCTCGGGAGACGAGGCCGTGTCGGAGCACGTGCCGCTGGGGTTCAGCTTCCCGTTCTATGGACGGCGTTTCACGCAGGTGCGGCTGTGCACGAACGGCTACCTCGAGTTCGGCAACGAGGGCCCGAACTTCATCAACACCGGGCTGCCCTCGAGCAAGGGCCCTCGCAACCTGATCGCCGTGTTCTGGGACGACCTCCACTTGGGGTCGGGTGTGGATCGCGCATTCCTGCACTACGACGGCACGCGCTGCGTCATGAGCTGGGAGGGAGTGTCGCGCTTCAACGACGTCCAGTCCGTGATGACGTTCCAGTGCATCCTCTATCCGTCGGGCGAGATCCGCTTCCAGTACCGTTCGATGACCGGAACCACCTCGGCGGCCACGGTGGGAATCCAGGACACGACGCGAACGGTCGGACTGCTCGTGGCGTTCAATCAGGCGTACGTGCGGGATGGCCTCGCGGTGCGGATCGTGCCGCTTCGCCAATGGCTCGCGGTGGAGCCGTCCTCGGGGTTCGTCCCCGCCGGCGGACGCCAGAGCGTGCGGCTCCGAATGGACGCGGCGGGACTCGCCTCGGGCGAGTATCACGGACGCGTCCGGCTCCTCACGAACGATCCCGCGGCCGCCGACACGACCGTGGCCGTATCGCTCGCGGTCACCGGCGCCCCGCACCTCGTGCTGTCACCCACGGCGCTCGAGTTCGGCGCGCACTTCACCGGCGCGCGCGACACGCTCCAGCTCACCGTCGCCAACGACGGCGTGGATCCGCTGGTCGTGCGCGAGGCTCGGACGGACAGCCCCGCGTTCACCGTCGCCGGGGCGGGTTTCTCACTGCTGCCCGGTGAAGCCGCGACGCTGCCCGTGACGTTCTCGCCGGCCGGGATCGCCGAGTCTCGCGGCTCGCTCACGCTCGCGAGCAACGATCCGCAGCGACCACTCGCCACGCTGCCGCTCCACGGCGTGGGCAGCGCCGCGCCCGAGATCGAGCCCCAGGCCACCCGGCTCGAAGCGGCCACGACCACGACGCTCGACGAGGCGGCCGTCCGCCAGGAACGCCTGCTTGTGCTCCGAAACTCGGGGGGCGCGACACTGGAGTGGACGGCGAGCGCGTACCAGGGCCTGATCGGCACGGCACCGGGTCTTGCAGCGAGCGAGGTTCCGCCGCCGGTCGCGCAGGTGAAGGGTGCGATGGGTCCCGGCGTGGGCACGCTCGGGGATGGCGGGCCGGACGCGTTCGGATACCGCTGGCAGGACTCCGACTCGCCCGGCGGACCGGCGTTCGAGTGGCAGGAGATCTCCGGGGTGGGCACCCGACTGTTCGGCGGAGCGGATGACTCCAGCACCACCGTGTCGCTGCCGTTCCCGTTCACGTTCTACGGGCGCTCCTATTCGCAGGTGCACGTCTGCACGAACGGTTTCCTGTCGTTCACGGACCGCGACAGTTCGCTCGTGAACACTGACCTCCCGAACGCGGCGGAGGGCGTGCCGCGCGCGCTGGTGGCGCCTTACTGGACCGACCTCGATCTGCGCGCCGCGCGAGGTGCCGGGCGTGTCTACGCGCATCACGACGGCAGCAAGTTCATCGTGGAGTGGAAGGACGCCGTGCACTTCTCGGGAGCCGGGCCCTACACGTTCCAGGTGCTGCTGTGGCCGAGCGGGACAATCGAGTACCAATACCAGGAACTGGGTGCCCTGCTCGATGCCGCCACCGTTGGGATCCAGGACGAGAACGGCGTGGTGGGGCTGCGCGTGGCGTACAACGTGCGGTACGCACACCCTGGGCTGCGCGTGAGGCTGTCGTTCCAGGAGGACTGGCTGCGCCTGGACCGTACGAGCGGGCGCACGCCGCCGGGCGGTGCCGACACGCTGCGCGTGACGTTCGACGCGCGCGGCCATCGCGACGGGGACTACGCGGGTGAAGTGCGTGTCCAGAGCAACGACGTGGAACAACCGCTGCTCGCGGTACCGTGCGGCATGCACGTGGGACTGCACGACGAGGCGGGTGAAGCCCATCCCGGAGCGCTGGCGTCGGTGTCCGAGTCGCCCGTCATTCGCTTCCTGCTCTCGCCGCCGGACGGCGGCTCGGCGGTGCGGCTCGCGAGCCTGCGTCTCGATGGCCATCCGGTCGCCGCGGTGGGCGAGCCGCAGCGCGAGGTGGATGGCAGGTTGTCCGTCGCGATTCGTGCCGTGGACGTGATGGCGGTGGTGCCCGGCGGCGAGGGCCGGCCGGTGACGCTCTCCGGGGAGTACGACGTCGGCGGCTGGTTCGCGGCGCACGCCACGTTGAGTATCGCCGAGCCCGACATGGCGGGCGGGCCCATCCCCAAGTTCGGTTCGGCGCAGCCGACGCGGCGTTTTCGCGGGCACGAGGCGATCGGGCTGGCGTGGATCCCGCCCGACGGCGAACCGGATGGCTATTCCGTGGCGTATTCCTCGGATCGGGGCCTGCGCTGGACCACGGTCGGGGGCGGCACCCTCCCTCGCTTCGAGTTCATCCCTCCCGACACGACGACCGGCGCCATGCTCGAGGTGGTCGCCAGGCGTGGCGACAGCGTGCTCGGCACCTGGCTCTCAGCGCCATTCGAGGTGGACCTGGAAGCGGTCGCGGTCGCACCTCGCCTGCCGCCTCGCTTCGCGCTCCGAAGCCTGGGCCCCGAGCCCGCGCGCGGTAGCATCGGCCTCATGCTCGCGCTGACGGAGGCCGGGGAGGCGCGCGTGGAGGTGTTCGACGTGCGCGGAGCGCGCATTCGAACGATCTTCGCCGGGGCGCTCGAGGCGGGTGAGCATCCGCTCCCCTGGGACGGCAGGAGCGAGTCGGGCGGGCGGGCAGCGCCCGGCGTGTACCTCGTGCGCGCCCGGAGCGGAGCGAGGGCGGCCATCGTGCGCGTGAGCCTGCTCCGGTAGCGGCGGGTCGCGCGCACGTAACCCACGAGTTCATCGACGCTTGACGGGGTGCGTCGTGGCCGCCCACACTCCCCGGACCGGGCCGTCGTCGCACGCCCGCGCCCCGCGCCGCCGCATCCTGGTCGCCCCCTCCGGCGTATCAGCGGGGACATCCCTGGGAGGCGGGCACGACGGCCGATGATGGACAGCAGCCAGCTGCTTGCCACGGTGAACCTGGTGCTGGGCGGGCTCGTCTTCCTGCTCGGCTTCGTCATCCTGCGCGAGAACCCGCACCAGCGGCTGAACCGCGTCGTCTCGATGATGCTGTTCTTCGGTGGGCTCGGCGCCGTGCTCGCGGCGCTGACGTTGCTGGTTCCGGGCAAGGGCGAGGGCGCGGGACTCCAATCGAACGTGGCCTACCTGTGGGAGCTGTTCTTCCCCACGGCGTTCCTGCTCGCCAGCGTGTTCCCGGAGGAGCGCGCGTTCGCGCGCCCGTTCGTGCTGCCCGGCGGGTTCAAGAGCCCGAACTTCGTGCTGCTGGTCTACGCGCCGCACGCGTTCCACTTCGCACTCGTGGTGGCCACCGCGCTGCTGCCCGGCGAGCACGCCGGGAGCACGACTACCGGGCTCGCGCGCTCGCTCGCCGACCTGGCGACCGTCGTGGGCCGGCTGTTCCTGTCCGTGCACCAGTCGCTGTTCTCCCTGGTGGACCTGTTCTTCGGCATCGCCGCCGTGGTGCTGCTCGTGGGCAGCCTGCGCCGCACGCGCGTGCCGCGCGTCCGCCAGCAGCTGGGTGCCATCACCGTCGGCCTCGTGAGCTGCCTCGTGCTCTACGCGTTCGCGACCACGATCCCGACGCTGCTCGGCCGGCCGCTCGAGCGTGGCATGCAGGCCGCGCTCACCACCGCCGCGCTCACCCTGGGCTCGGGCGCCATCGCCTATGCGATGGTGCGTCACAAGTTCCTCGACACCAAGCTCATCGCGCGACGCGGCATCCTCTATGCCGTGGCGTCCGCGCTGCTCATCGGCTTCTACCTCACCGTGATCGAGCGCGTGAACGCGGGCGTCGCCAAGGCGTTCGGCATCGACGCGCGCATCGTGGAGCCCGTGTTCCTCATCATCGCGTTGACGCTGTTCCAGCCCGCGGTCGCGAAGCTCGAGGACTCGCTCGACCGCATGTTCCTGCGTGACCCGAGCGACTACCGCAACGTACTCCGGGCGCTCGGCCGCGAACTCCAGACCACGATCGACCTCGAGGACCTGCTGAACCGCTCGGTGCGCACGCTCACCGAGGCGCTCCTCCTGCGCTCGTCCTACATGGTGGCGCTCACCGCGGACGGACCCGTCGTGCGCACCGGCGCCGGCGAGCCCATGTCGCCGGAATCGCTGGATGGCATCGCAGCGCTGCTGCCGCGGCTCTCGACGCAGGAGGCGAGCTACCGGCTCTCCGACCCGGTGGACGGGCTGCGCCGCATCGATCGCGAACTACTAGTTCGCACGCTCGGCGTGGAGCTCGTGGTGCCGCTGCGCTGGCGAAACGAGACGCTCGGCCTGGTATTGCTGGGCGAGAAGATCACCGGCACCGAGTTCACGAGCGAGGACGTGACGCTGCTCAACAACCTCGGCTCGCAGATGGGCGTGTCGCTCCAGAACGCCCTGCTGCTGCGGGACCGGCTGCGCGTCGCGAGGATCGAGGAGGAGCTGAGTCTTGCGCACCAGATCCAGCAGACGTTCCTGCAGAGCGATTTCCCGGCGCTGCCGCGGTGCGAGGTGCACGCCGTGAACTTGCCGAGCCGCCAGGTGGGCGGCGACTACTACGACGTCGTCACGGCGCCCGACGGCTCGTTTCTCGTGGCCATCGCCGACGTCGCCGGGAAGGGCGTTCCCGCGGCACTGCTCTCGAGCATGCTGCAGGCGGCGCTCCGCACGCAGGCGAGATCGGTGGAGTCCCCGGCCGCGATCCTCCGCAACATCAATGCGCTCGTCTATCGCAGCACGGCGGTGCACCAGTTCGCGACGTTCTTCCTGGCTCGCGTGTCGGCCGACGGACGGCGCATGACCTACTGCAACGCCGGTCACAACTGGCCGGCGCTGCTGCGGCGTGGCCAGCGCACGTGGCTCCAGTCCGGTGGCACGATCCTCGGCATCATGGAGGACGTGGCACTCGAGGAGGACTCGTTCGACTTGGCGTCCGGCGACCTGCTCGTCTTCTACACCGACGGCATCAGCGAAGCGACGAACGGGGAGGGTGAGCTCTACGGGGAGGAGCGGCTCATGGACTTCGTCGCCGACCTGCCGCCCGCGCTCAGTCCCGAGGCCATCGCGATGAGCATCCTGCGCGAGGTCGAGCGCCATCTCGGCCGCCTGGAGGCCCAGGACGACCGTACGCTCGTCGTGTTGCGCGTGCGCGAAGCCTCGCGAGAACCGCTGGCGCCGGGGCCCGTGGGGGTCGAGGTGGGCGCGGAGTAGGAGCGAGCCGAGGTGCCGACACAACGAAAGACGACACAAGGAAAGACGTCGGCGCGGCTTGCGGTCGGTGCTACGCTGCCCCACGGCATCCCCTTGCCGCGGCGCAGGAGCCGCACTCGCTTGCCCGGAGCGCCCCGCCCATGCCCGAGCCCGATCGTCGCCTGACGAGTGCCGGTGCGCTCGACTTCGCCCGCCTGTGCTGCGCAGTGCTGGTCGCGGCGATCACGGCAGCGCCGACGCCATCGACGGCCGGGCCCTTGTTCGCATCGGCCTACCTGTCGTTCGACACCGGCGGGCGGCCGTTCGCGGTGACGAGCACCGACCTCAACTCGGACGGCTTTCCCGACCTCGTGGTCGCGAACCAGGTCTCGAACTCGATCTCCGTCCTGCTCGGTGCGGGCGACGGCACCATCGCGGCGCGCGGGGACTTTCCGGCTGGGAACGGCCCCATCGCGGTGGCCGCGGCGGACCTGAACGCGGACGGGAAGCCCGATGTCGTGGTCACGAACCTCGAAGCGAATACGGTCTCGGTGCTGCTCGGTCAGGGCGGCGGATACCTCGCGCCGCGAATCGACTTCGCCACCGGGCTTGCGCCGTTCGCGGTCGTCGTCGCCGACCTGGACTCGAACGGCAGGCCCGACCTTGTCGTCGCCAACGAGCGCGGCAACTCGATCTCCGTCCTGCTCGGTGTGGGGGACGGGACGTTCGCGCCCCGGCAGGACTTCGCGGTGGGGCTGGATCCGGTCTCCATCGCGGTGGCAGACCTGAACGCGGACGCCAGGTTGGACCTCGTGGTCGCGAACCTGTCCTCGAACTCGGTGTCGCTGCTGCTCGGGCACGGTGACGGCACGTTCGCGCCGAAGGCGGACCGGTTGACCGGGATCAATCCGTTCGCGGTGGCACTCGGCGACCTGACCTCCGACGGCAAGCTCGACCTGGTCGTCGCGAACCAGGGAACGAACACGCTTGCCGTGCTGTACGGAAACGGGAACGGCACGTTCGGCTCGGTGCACGAGTACTCCACCGGCTCGGCGCCCATGGCGCTCTCGATCTCCGACCTGAACGGGGATGGACGGGCCGACGTGGCCGTCGCGGACTACCAGTCCGACGACGTGCGCGTGTGGCTGGGCAACGGCGCGGGTGGTCTCACCGTGCGCGGCGACTTCCGCACCGGCTCGCGTCCGGCCTGCCTCGCGCGCGTGGACATGAACCTGGATGGCCGGGATGACCTCGTGATGGCGAGCCAGACGTTCAACAGCGTCTCGGTGCTGCTCGGCAACGGTGACGCGTCGTTCGGCTCGCACGGCGACTACGATGCCGGGTTGGAGCCGGTCGCGCTCGCCGTGGGCCGCCTCGACGACGACGCGCTCCTCGATCTCGTCGTGGCGAACTATTCCACCGATCGCATCTCGACGCTGTTCGGCAATGGGAACAGTGTGTTCGCCCTGGGCGGCGACTACTCGACGGGCCTCGGTCCGCACTCGCTGGCGCTCGGGGACCTGAATCTCGACGGTCGTACCGACGTGGTCACCGGCAACCTGTTCTCCAACTCGCTGACCGTCCGGCTCGGCCAGCCCGACGGCACGTTCACGCTCGCCCCGGATGTTCCAACGGGCCAGTCCCCGGTGTCGGAGGCGATCGGCGACTTGAATGCCGACGGAACGCCCGACGTCGTGGTCGCGAACTACTCCCAGAACTCCGTCTCCGTGCGGCTCGGGTTCGGGAATGGCACGTTCGGCCCGCGCACGGACTTCGCCACCGGTGGCGGCCCGAGCACGGTGCTCATCGCCGATATGGACGCGAACGCGGTGCCCGACCTGATCGTCACGAACCAGGCCTCGAACTCCGTGCTGGTCCTGACCGGCAATGGACTCGGGGGATTCACGCCACGGTCCACGGGGCTGGCGGGTGGTGGCCCGGGGGGAGCCTCGATCGGCGACTTGAACGGCGACGCGTTCCCGGACCTGGTGGTGGCGAACAAGCTCACGAACACGATCTCGGTATACCCCGGCAACGGACGCGGTGGCTTCGCGTCCAAGCGGGAATTCCCCACCGGGAACACGCCCGTGGCGACAATGATCGGCGACTTCAATGGCGACGGCCACGGCGATGTCGCCGCGGTGAATGCCTACGCCAACACCGTCACCGTCCTGCTCGGCACCGGAGTCGCGACGTTCAACTCGCGCACGGACTACGCGGTCGGAACGCTGCCGCAATCCATCGCCACGGGCGACTTGAACGGTGACGGCCACCTGGATCTCGCAGTGGCGAACTCCTCGTCGGAGAACATCTCGGTGCTCGTGAACACCGGCGGTCTCCAGTACGTGGGAGTGGAACCCAAGCCGCGTGCACCGCCCAGCGCGTTCGCCGTGCTGCCGTTTCGTCCGAACCCCGCACGCGGGCCCGGGGACGTGCGATTCGCGCTGCCCTCCGCGCGCCCGGTGCGCGTCGCGGTCTACGACGTCGCGGGCCGGCTCGTGCGCGAACTTCGCTCGGGGCAGGTGCTCCCCGCGGGAGAGCACGTCCTGCCGTGGGACGGCCACGACGCCGCCGGTGCCGTCGTCCGCGAAGGGCTGTACGTGGTGCGCGTGACCGCCGGCGAGCAGGTCGGCGCGACCAAGCTGGTGCGCGTGCGCTGAGCAGCTTGCCCGCGCGGCGCCGCGGGGCCTACGGTTCCGGAGCCGCAACCGATCACCGCTGCCCCTCTCAAGGAGAACCCCATGCTACTCATCCGCGACATCATGTACTGCAAGCCAGGCAAGGTCCGTGCGCTCGTCGAGAAGTTCCTCGCCATGAGCAAGCTCAGCGAGAAGATGGGCATGCCTAAGATGAAGATCATGACGGACGTGAGCGCGGAGCGTTACTGGACGGTGGTCTCCGAGATGGAGGTCGCGAGCTTTCAGGCGTTCGAGGACATGTTCTCGGGGAAGGGGCAGAACGAGAACGACCTCAAGGAATTCGAGAACATCATGAAGGGCTACCACGACCTCGTGGACCAGGGTCGTCGCGAGTTCTACAAGGTCGAGAGCTAGCCGAGCCCGAGAAACTCCAGCGCCTCCGAGCGGGTACGGAAGACACCGACTTCTTTCGTACTCCGCTTCTGGAGGTCGCGCTGCGCCTGGAACATCTTGCCGAGACCGAACGCGATCGTGCTCGGGGCGACGATCGCGAACCGTGTCGGCGTCGCGTCCGTGTCCATCTGCGCGGCCAGCTCCGCGAGTTCGCGGATGCGGTCGGGCGTCGGCGCCTCGATGCTCTCCACCGCGCTCATGTCCATGAGCTCGTGGTAGCCCCGGATATCGGATCGCGACCACACCTCGTGCTGGTATCCGAACACGTCTCCGTCGGTGAGCCTGCCGGAGCCGTCTGCGAACACCACTCGGCGTTCGTGATCGACCTGGAACTGAATCGGCATGGGGAGCCTCCGGACGCGGGAGCCGGTGTCGGTCGCGAGGTGGGCGAGAACTTACACGAGCGCCAGGGTCAGCGCCCGGCGAGTTTCCAGATGCGGCCCTCGTGCGTGAGCACGTAGAGCTCCCCCTCGGAATCCTGCCCGAACGAGGTGACGCTGCCGAGCGTGCCGACGCTCCACTCGCGCAGATCGCTGGCGCGCGCCCCGTCCCAGCGGAACGAGCGCAACCAGCCGCGGCAATAGTCCGAGAAGAAGATGGTGCCCGCGAGCCCAGGGATCGCCCGGCCGCGGTAGGCGTAGCCGCCCGTCACGGAACAGCCATCGTCGTGACCGTACTCGACGGCGGGCTCGACCAGGTCCGCAGGTCGGAGCCTCGGCAGGCCGTAGCGGTGCGCGCCTTCGCGCACGTTCCAGCCGAAGTTGAGGGCGGCGCGGCCGGCGTCCGCGACATCCATCTCCTCCCACTGGTTCTGGCCCACGTCGCCGATGATCACGCGTCGCGCCGCGAAGTCGAACGAGAACCGCCAGGGGTTGCGCAGGCCGAGCGCCCAGACCTCGGGTGCGCCATCCCGTGGCCGGGTCTTGTAGGGATTGCCGTTCGGAATTGCGTACGGCTCACCATGATCCACGTCGAGCCGGAGCATCTTGCCCAGCAGCCTGCGCGGGTTCTGCGCGTTTCCGAACGGATCGCCGCCCGAGCCGCCGTCGCCCATCCCGACGTAGAGCATGCCGTCGGGCCCGAACGCGACCATGCCGCCGTTGTGATTGGCGAACGGCTGGTCCACGGAGAGGATGCGCTTCGCGGTCGCGCGATCCACCGTGTGGCGGTCGCCGCTCGCGGTGAAGCGCACGACCTGCGTATTCCCCGAGTGGTCGGTGTAGTTCACGAACAGCCAGCCGTTCGTGGCGAAGCCGGGATGGAACGCGAGACCGAGGAGCCCGCGCTCTCCGCCCGCGCGCACGCGGTCGGTCAGGTCGAGGAACACCTCGCGCGACGGGCGGCCGGCCTCGATCCAGCGGATGCGGCCGGGTTGCTCGACCACGAACAGTCGCGCGTCGCCGGGCGCTCCCGTCATGAACAGCGGCTGCCCGAAGCCATCGACGGCGACGACGAGGCGGAGGCCGTCTGCACGTGCGAACTCGGCTACCTCGGCGGACCCGACGCCATGTGCGGCACCAGAACATCCCATGCCGGCGACGAGCAACGCGACCAGGCTCGCGGCGGGGCGATCGGAGAACCGGCGCCAACGACGTGTGAGTTGGTTGCGCATGCGCGCACGATACCTTGGGTGTCGCCGAGGGGAGGAGTATGTTTCCTCCCGCCGGGGACGAGGAGCCGACCGATGCGCCGGACGCTGTGCCGCGGGCTGCTCTGCCTCGCCGCGATGCTCGCGAGCGCCTGGAATCCGAACTGGGACTCGGACTCGCGATCGGCGTCGGCATCCAGTTCCCCGGTCTGTTCGGCCCCGTGGGCTTGCGGATCGCGCTGCATCACCAACTCGTGCCCGTGAGCGACGCCCACAGCCGAGTGCAGAGCGCCAGCGTCCTGACACTCGGTCTGGCTTACTGAGCCGGCCGCTGGCCCTCGTGGGTCAGAACTGGTGCTTCTCCGTGGAGTCCGCGAGCGCCCGGGTCGCCGATTCGCCGCCCGAGATGATTTCCTGAAGTGCGTCGAACCAACCGGTGCCCACGAAGCTCTGGTGCTTGACCGCCGCGTAGCCCTGCGACGCGGCCAGCTCGAACTCCTTGTCCTGGAGCTTGGAGTACGCGGCCATGCCGCTGTCGCGATAGCCGCGCGCCAGTTCGAACATGCTCAGGTTCAGCGCGT
>JAHFBX010000004.1:0-2782 GCA_023249815.1 Candidatus Eiseniibacteriota bacterium | reverse complement strand
CGAGCTTCTTGCTCCAGTTGAACTACGGCGAGCAGTTGTACGCGAGCCGCTTGCCGGGGAACTTCGCGCGAATCGCCTCCGCGAACCGGCGCGCCTCGTCCAGGTCGGGAGTGCTCGTCTCGCACCACACCAGGTCCGCGACCGGCGCGTACGCGAGCCCGCGGTCGATCGCCATGTCGAGCCCGTTCCGGATCCGGTAGAAGCCCTCGGTGGTGCGCTCGCCGGTGACGAAGCGATGGTCGCGTGGGTCGATGTCGCTGGTGAGCAGCGTCGCGGACTGAGCGTCGGTGCGCGCCACGAGCAGCGTGGGCACGTCCAGTACATCGGCCGCGAGCCGGGCCGCGGTCAGCTTCTGGACGAACTCACGCGTCGGCACCAGCACCTTGCCACCCAGGTGGCCGCACTTCTTGGCCGAAGCGAGCTGGTCCTCGAAGTGCACGCCCGAGGCACCGGCCTCGATCATGCCTTTCATGAGCTCGTACGCGTTCAGGTCGCCGCCGAAGCCGGCCTCGGCGTCGGCGATGATGGGCGCCATCCAGTGCGTGCTCGACGGACCTTCGAGGTGGGCGATCTGGTCGGCGCGCTGGAGCGCGTTGTTGATGCGGCGCACGACTTGCGGAACCGAGTCCGCGGGGTAGAGGCTCTGGTCGGGGTACATCTGCCCGGCGCTGTTCGCGTCGGCCGCCACCTGCCAGCCCGAGAGGTAGATGGCCTGGAGCCCCGCTGCAACCATCTCGACCGCCTGGTTGCCCGTCAGCGCACCCAGCGCGCGCACCGGCTCGTCCGTCTGGAGCAGCGACCACAGCCGTTCCGCGCCCGAGCGAGCGAGCGAGTGCTCCACGTGAACCGTGCCGCGCAAGCGCGCCACGTCGGCGGCAGCGTAGCGGCGTGTCACGCCCTGCCAGCGCGCATCCTGGGCCCAGCCCTTCTCCATCTCGGCGGCGGATCTCGGCTTGCTCATCGCGTATCCCTCGGGAAGCAGCGGGAGCCGCGCACGCCCGCCAGCAGGCGAACGCGCGTGACTCAGACCGGGTCGAACACTCCGTGGTCGATCATCCAACAGCTCTGACGGCAGGCTTCGGTGAGCGTGGCGGCATCGCCCGCGTCCCGGCCCTGTGGCAGCTCGGTGATGAGCTGCGCGAGCGCGTCATCGAACTCGCGCGCCAGCAGCATCTCATCGTGCATCACAGCGGCGCCGTTGTCGTTCACGATACGCACCTTCTGGCGGTGCCGCACGCGCTGCGCGAGCATGAGGCGATAGATGCGGTCGGTGGCGAGGTCCTCCATGTAGCCGTCCAACAGGCTCGCGCCCTTGCCGTTCAGCACGCCGTTCCGGTAGCGGATGACGGTGCGTGTAGCCGCGCGCGTGCCGATCAGCGTGTGCGTGCCCACGCCGGCCGGCACCGGCCGCAGGTCCGGGTAGCGGTCGACCGCTTCCGGCCTCGCGGCCAGTTGGTTGGGCTTCGGGAACTGCGCCACCGCGATGGCGTTCTGGTCCGGGTGTCCGGTCCACGCGCCGTCCATGAGGCAGACCGCCTCGTTTCGCTTGTCCTTCTCGAGCACGGCGAGAGCGCGCCCATTCAGTTCAGCGTCCGTGCGGCTCGGGTAGAGCGCCGTCATGCCGCCGATGGCGAGCGCGCCGCGGCGATGGCAGATGTCCACGAGCAGGTGACGCAGGCGCTGGAAGAACGGGACGTCGTGCGGAATGGTGTTGCGGTCCGGGAGCACCCACTCGGGATCGGGGAAGTTCCAGTGGATCAGGCTCGCCATGTAGTCCCAGCGGCCGAGGTTCAGTCCCACGATGTGGTCGCGGAGATTGAACAGGAACTCCTCCATCTCGTACGCGAGCGGATGCGACTCCACGAGCGCCATGCAGCGCACGTAGCGACGCGGCCAGCCGCGCGCGTCCGCGATGGCCGCGAACACGTCCGCCCACCACTTCGCTTCCTCGGCGGACTCGCTCTTCGGGATGTAGTAGGCGAGCGGGTGCTTCAATCGTTCGGGCTCCGCCTGCCACGCGACGAGCGCTAGGTCGAACAGCGACGCGCTCGTCGGCTCGCCGGCGATGACACCGACCTGCGAGAGGTGCAGGCCGCGCACACGCGTCCAGATCGCGACATTCGAGGGCTCGATCCCCACCACGCGGTCGCGCTTCGCGTCGTGGTAGGTAAGCCGGCCCTCGAGCGCGTCCACCACGTTGTCCACGCCACGCATGAGCGAGGTCCAGGTGTTCGCCATGGAGTCCTCGAGATCGAGCATCACGCCCGGCGCGCCGGAGTTGAGCATCTTGACCACCAGCTCGGCGTCGTCCGCAGGACCCGTCATCTGGTTCCGCTGGTCGGCGCACCACTCGGGCAGCTCCACGCGCCAATCGCCGGTCGTGGCGGGTGAGGGCGCCAGGTGATTCGGGAGCCAGCGCTCGCGATGCGCGCGCGCCAGCCGTTCGCTGCGCGCATGGGCGAGTGCCTGCTGGCGCGGGGCGAACTCGGCATGCAGCGCCGCATAGGCCGCGGCGAAGCCGGGCGAAAGGTCCCGCGTCGCGTCGAATCCCGCGGGTGCGTTGTTCATGCGCGCCTGGTCGACAAGGCTCAATCGATCCCCCATGGTGGCATTCCACTGTGCTGCGAAAGTTGTTGCTGCCACTCCCAGCGCCGGTCTCCCGGCCAAGTGCTGCTCTCCCGCAGCGACTTACAGTCACGGAGGGCGCCCGCAACACTCTTCGAAGCACAACGCAAGCACTCGGCCCGCAGCAGGATACCGCGGGCACATGGCCCCGTTATCG
>JAHFBX010000097.1 GCA_023249815.1 Candidatus Eiseniibacteriota bacterium | reverse complement strand
CGGGAAGCGGCCCGCTCGCGATCGTGACCGGCCTGCCGAGCGTATCCCGGGCCCAAACGTGGAAGGCGAGCTCGTCGCCCGATCGGACCATCCGCGCGATCGGCGCATAAATGACGGTCGGGCTTCCCGCATTCAACCGCACCTCTCCGCGGAACGCGGGCGTCTCGGCATCGCAATGTTGCTCCCACTCGAGCCAGAGCGTGCGGAGGGGGTACGACGTATAGCCGCTCCCGCCGGCATCGATCGTGAGCTTTCGGATGCGGAATCGCGTCTCCGCACGGGTGCACGCTCCCTGCGGGATCGGGCTCACGATGAATTCCGCCATCCCGAATGCGTCGCTGCTCCAACGGCGCTCGATGGCGTAGTTGCCCGGGAACAGGGGAGCGTAGCCCGCGTTCGTGATCGACACCGCCCAGGGCTGCTGGCCCGCTGTCTTCGGCGTTACCAGCAGACTCACGACCCCTCCTCCCGGCCATTCGAACGCGCTCGTCGTCATGTCGCCCGGCCGGAGCCGTGCGCTGCGACCAGGGAACATCCGGTCGCCCGGATCGCTCACGATGTCGGCGAGTGTGTCGCCATCCACCTGGATCCAAGTGTGTGCCTCTTCGCCATGGCCCGAGCCATCTGCCGCTGCAAACGTGACATGGAAGTCGCCCTGTTGATCGGCGGTGGGCGTCCATGCGAGTCGGCCCTGCGATGGTGTGACGACCTCGAACGTGGCGCCCGGAGGGAGACCGCTTGAGGAGAGCGTGACGGGAGCCCCGGTCGAGTGCACGACACCGACGTCGAGTTCGAGCGGGACACCGCGACGCGCTCGCTTCCGGAGCGGCGCGACGATCCGGACCACGGTGTCCGCGTCGAACCGCAGCTCTCCGGTGATCAAATCAGGCCCGCTCTGCTGTTCGAACTGGACGCGAGCGCGGTTGATGGTTCCGTTCCAGGCGAAGCCGAGCTGACGGACGTCGAAGTGGGAGTAGGTTGCCCCCCAGGCTCGGCCGTCTCCCGAGATGCTGAATTTGGGCAGCGTGTCGATGGCCGTGCCCCACCCGATGGCGCCGGCATATCCCGTGAGTTCGAGATCGCGCAAGCGACCCGCCGAAGCCGACAGGTTCCAGTTGTGTGGCCCAGAGACCGTGGCGCGAAGTTCCTTCTGCCAGCTCGAGCTGAAGTCGAACGACCCACCCGTCGGTCGCATCAGCAGGGAATCGACGCCGCCGGGAAGCACACCAGGCGTACTGCGGACGACGAACAAGGTGTCGCCAGCGAGCGCCTTGGGCGACGTCAGGGCCAGCAGAAGCCCGAGAGCCACGGCACATCGGCCCGTTCCATGGATCCGCATGCACGTACGCCTCCCTGCGCACTCCCGCGTCGCCTTTGTTCCTGTCGCGCTACGCCCGCTCGATCAACACCGCCATGCCCTGGCCGCCGCCGATGCACGCGGAGGCGATGCCGAACTTCTTGTTGCGGAGCCCCAGCTCCACGACCAGCGTGTAGATCAGGCGCGTGCCGGTGGCACCCAGCGGGTGTCCCAAACCGATGGCGCCGCCGTTCACGTTGACCCTCTCACGCTCGAGGTCGAGGTCCTTCTCCACCGCGAGGTACTGCCCCGCGAACGCCTCGTTGATCTCGAACAGGTCCACCTGGCCGAGCTTCAACCCGGCGATCGCCAGCACCTTGCGGATCGCGGGCGCGGGGCCGAATCCCATGATGGACGGGTCCACGCCCACGTACGACCACGCACGCACGTAAGCGAGCGGCTTCTTGGCTTCCTTCTGCGCATTCGCGGCCGTGGTCATGACGACGGCGGCGGCCCCGTCCACGATGCCCGACGCGTTGCCCGCCGTGACCATGGACTCGGGGCCGAACGCCGGCGGCAATGCCGCCAGCCGGTCGATGCTCGTGCCGGGGAAGAGGTGATCGTCCTTCTCGACCACCGCGCTCTTCTTTCCGAGCTTCACCTCGACCGGGACGACTTCCTGCGCGAAGCGTCCGTTGTTGTTCGCCGCGTTCGCGCGCTCGTGCGAGCGCAGCGCGAACTCGTCCTGCTGCTGGCGCGTGATGCCGTACTTGCGCGCCAGGTTGTCGCTCGTCTGCGCCATGAAGAAGCCGCAGTAGCTGTCCTTGAGCGCCGCGAACAGCGAGTCCTCGAGCACCGGGCCGGGCCCGAGCTTGATGCCGCCTCGCGCGCCGCGCAGCACGTGCGGCGCCTGGCTCATGTTCTCCATGCCGCCCGCCAATACCCACTGCGCTTCGCCGAGTTGTAGCAATTGAGCCGACGAAGCTACGGACTGGAGGCCCGAGCCGCACAGGCGATTCACGGTGAGCGCGGGACACTCGTCCGAGACGCCGGCCTTCAATCCCACGTGGCGCGCGCCGTAGATGGCGTCGGCCGACGTCTGGAGCGCGTTGCCCATGACGACGTGGTCCACGAGCCCCGGCGAGAGGTCGGCGCGGTCCAACGCCGCGCGCGCGGCCGCGGCTCCCAACTCGATCGCCGACACACCGCCGAGCGCTCCGCCGTTCTGCCCGTCGCCACGCTTGCCGCCCACCCACTCTGCCATGGGCGTGCGGGCGCCCGAGAGAATCACGATGTCTGGAAGTCCGTTGCTGGACAAAGGGTTACTCCTTCGGTCGAAAGTCTTTCATGAAGAGCGCGTCGGTGCGGAGTCAACGCGATCGCGGGGCTCGGTCCCGCTCGCGCGTGGAGTGCGCGATCAGCCGACGAACGCTAGCACTCGACCGGAGGGCCCACAAGCAGAGCGACCAGGCACGGCCCTTCGGGAGATTCGCGGGCAACCCGCCGGTTCACCGGTGGGCACACCCGGCACGCGACGCGCCCCGGAGTCCGAAACGCCGGGCGCGCGCCGCGCCGACACATCCGCGGTCAGGGGACTCAACAGGATCTGAACGATCAGAGCGGCGGATCCACCACGACCATCGGGTCCAGGCGAACGGCGGGGTCCGAGTCCTTCACGACGGAGTACTTGAATCGGCCCCGATTCAGCGCGTGCTGTGGGGAAGTCGCGGCGTCGAACGTCAGCACCTCGGTCCAGAACGGGCCCTGACCCTCGAACATGATCGTGAATGTCTCGTTGCCCTTGGTATTCCAGATCACCTTCTCTCCCTGTGGGACGGTCAGCTCGTTCGGATCGACCGAGATGGCACTGCCCTCGATCGTTACCTGGATCATGTACGCGGTGATACTGTGCGACGGCGGCCTCATGGGACACCTCCTCGCTTGGGGGATGGGGTGGTCTGGGATGCCGAGTTCGCCGATGCGAGCAGGGCATTGAATCGCGACTCGGATCGCCAGTCGCGATGCACAGGCGAATCCCGCAGCCACGCGAGCGGGTACCCGCCGGTGACCGCGCGCTCGAGCCAGCCGAGCGCCCGCGGGCGCTCGCCGAGCTGCCAGTGCGTGAGCGCGGCGCAGTACTGCACCATCACGTTCCCGCTGTCAGCGTTCAGCGCTGCGGTCAGGTAGGTGCGAGCACTATCCGGCTGGTCGAGCTTCGGGAATACGCTCGCCAGGTAGGCGGGAATCATCGGGTCGGCGGGCTCGCCGCGTTCGGCATGCCCGCGCATCTCCTCGCGGCCGAGTCGCACGGCCTGGGTGTACGCATCGCGCGCCTGGTCCGGCCGCTTGCGCAGCCAGAAGTACGCGTCGCCCAGGTTGAGCCAGAGCGGGTAGCCCGCCTCTCCGAACTGTAACGCCTGATTGTACGTGTCCATACATTCATTGACCTGGTTCGTGTTGAAGTACGCAGTGCCAAGGTTGCTGTACGCAGTAGCCGTCGGACGGAGTGCCAAGGCGTGACGCAGCGTGTCGATCGCCCGGCCGTACTCGCCCTCGAGCACCAGCATCGCGCCGAGGTTGGCGAAGCCCTTCGACAGGTTGGGGGCCCGCCGGATCATCTCCTCGTAGGCGCGGATCGCTTCCGTGACATGGCCCTGCTGGAACTCCCACTGCGCCAGCCACCAGCGGGGGCGGAAGGCGTGCGGTCGTCTTTCGATCGCGGCGGCATACACCGCGCGCTCACCCGTCGGGTCTCCGAGCAGGCGATGGCTCCGGCCATAGCCCTGCCACGCGTCGTCACGGGTGGGATCGAGCGCGCACGCGCGTCGGTACTCGAGCACGGATTCCGCCGGCCGTTTCAGCAGCACGAGTGCTTCGCCAAGCACGCGATGGGCGTCGGCGAGATCGGGGTCCAGCGCCACCGCCTGGCGAGCGGTGACCTCGGCGCGCGCCAGCCAGTTCACGTCCCTCGTGCGAAGGAACGACTTGAGCTGGGCGGCAGCGAGCCACACCAGCGGGGTCGCCGCGTCGGGCTCCGCTCGGCAGGCGGATTCCAGGTCGTCGCGAGCGCGCTCCAGGTCTTCGTCGGACTGGGCGGCGTGCACTCGCCCGATACCCTGGGCGAGGAAGCGGAGCGTACCCGCCCCGCGCACCCCCAGGTCCGGGATCGCGTTGTCACGCCGGGGCGGCAGGTTCAGCAGCGCGAGTGACGCGCGGTACAAGCTGTCGGTCCAGACGCGCGGCGTGGACTGCGGCACCTCGAACGAGCGCGTGCCGATCAGGCGTCCATGCGCCGGCTCGCGCAGCTCGAGGCGCGCCCGTAGCACATTGTCCTTCCGCTCGAACGAGGGCACCAGCGCCAGGTTGGCGCCCAACAGTGTGCGCGCGTCCCGCACCGACGTCAGCTTCTCGACCCGGCTCTCGTTGAACGGTGCGAGCTGGAAGCCCGGCTGGTCCTGGTGGCGCTGGAGCCGCGAGGCGAGGAGTTCGACGGAGCCCAACGCGAACGCCGCGAACTCACGGTCGCTGCCGGGAGTCGAGGGCAGGAGCAGCGCGAGGTTCCGGTCGTGGGGCAGCTTCGGGCCCGAGAACACGAGCCAGGCGACCAGCGCGGCCGCGACGGACGCGAGCCACGCGAGCGGGCGAGTCCAGCTGCGCGGCCAGGATCGCGCTGCCGGCAGTGGGATCGCGCGCTCGGCGACGACGCCAGCGCTCGGACGTGCGTCCGCTGGCGACTCGACTTGCACGAGGCTCGCGGCCTGCGCTTTCGTGAGAGCCAAGGCCACCTCGTCGCACGAGGCGAAGCGCTGGGCGGGGTCGCGGGCGAGCATGCGCTCCACGACGTCCGACAGCGCGTGAGGCACGTCCGGGTTCACGTGCGCAGCCGGCTCCGGCACGCTGTTCATGATGTGGTCGAGCACGCTGTCGTAGCCGCCGCCCGCAAACGGATGTCGCGCGGTGAGCATCTCGTAGAACACCGCGCCCAGCGAGAAGATGTCCGTGCGCTCGTCGATGTGTCCGCCGTAGTGCGCCTCGGGCGCCATGTACTGTGGCGTGCCCGCCGGCCAGCGCAGGCGCTCCACGGTGGCGGTGGTGCCGTCCGCGCCGACCGTGCCCGGCTGCCGCTCGCTTCGGAGCGCGATGCCAAAGTCGAGGATCTTCACGTTGTGCTCGCGCGTGAGCATGAGATTCTCGGGCTTGATGTCGCGGTGGATCACGCCTTTCGCGTGCGCGATGCCGAGCGCCTCGACGCATTGCCGCGACAGATCCCAGAACGTGCCGAGCGGGAGCGGTTCTCGCAATCGCTCGCGCAGGGTCTCGCCTTCCACGTACTCCATCACCAGCAGCACGTCGTCGCCCAGGTCCAGCACGTCGTGGATCGCGGCGATGCGATGATCGTTCACCTGGCTTGCACGCCGCGCCTCCTTGAGCATGGCGCCGCGCCGGTCGGCGCGCTGCGGACCGTCTGTGCGCAGGTGCTTCAACGCGACCGGTCGCTGGAGCAGTGTGTCGTGCGCGAGCAGGACCTCGCCCATGCCTCCGCGTCCCAGCACTTTCTCGACACGGAAACGCCCCAACAGCACGCGGCCCGCCGTCTCGGCCGCGCCAGCGTCGGCTTTCGCTGGGTCGGGATCGCTCACGAGTCCCCCGCTGCATCCTCCGGCGACGCACCCGCGCCTGCGCGCATGGGAGTCGCCAGTATACTCCCGGTTCGTTCGAGTTCAGTCCGTAGCGAGCGGCCCCGGACTCGCGAGTAGCGTCCAGCTGGAGCGTCGCGCTCGGGTCCGTGGTGTGACGCGCACCCTGCCAGGTTGCCCCGCCATGAAGTGCCCTACCCCCCACCTCACGATGAACATTCCGATCCAGCGCGCGTTCGTGAACATCTCGCGCGACGCGGCGTGGGCGGTCGAAGCGTCCGCGGCATGCGCCTCGAGCACGCGAACAGTCGTCCCGATCGCTCCACGCGGCGTGCACGAGACGCCGGCGCGTCGAGCAGGCGCACGAGGCCGTAGGCGCACGCCCAACCACGCGAATCGCGATGGTCCCGTTCGCCCAGGGACCTACGGACGGGGCTGGCTTGGGGGATCGCCGACGACGACCTCGGGATCGAGTCGTACCGACGGGTCGGCTTCCAACGCGACCGTGTACTTGAAGCTTCCGGTCTTTTTCGGTCGCTGGGGCGTACCGGCGTCGTCGTGAGCGAGCGTACGGGTCGCGAACGGGCCGGCGCCGTCGAACTCGATATTGAACCGATGTGACGTCGAGCACGTCCATTGAAGCTCGTCCTCGGACGTCATCACGATCGGATCGGGCAACACGCTCAACCCGCGGCCCTCGACTCTCACCGTCACCTGGTGCCGTTTCATTTCGTACCTCCCTTCCCGGGAGATCCCGGGTTTGCGGCCGAGGCCGCGTTCGCGAGAAGTGTCCGGAACCCCGGTTCACGCAGCCAGTCGCGATGGACCGGCGAATCGCGAAGCCAGACGACGGGGAATCCTCCGGCGACGGCGCGCCGGAGCCAGACGAGTGCGGAATCCTGGGCGCCGAGCTGCCACTGCGTGAGAGCCGCCTGGTACTGGACACGTGAGTTCAAGCTGTCCAGTGCGAGCGCTGTGCGCATCATAGCCACGGCGCTATCGCGCTCGCCCAGCTTCGGGAGCGCGCTCCCGAGCAGCGCGGGGATCATCGGATCCGGCGAGCTGCCGCGCAGGGCCCGCGCCGCCATCTGCTCGCGCCCGAGGCGCACGCCCTGGCGATAGGCGGCCCGAGCCTGGTCCGGTCGATCTTTGAGCCAATGATAGGCGTCCCCCAGGTTCAGCCACAGCTGGTAGTCGGTATCGTCGAACTGGAACGCTTGGTTGTAGGCCTCGACTGCCTGGGTGAGCTGGCCGGAGCTGAAATAGGCCGTGCCGAGATTAGTGAATGCGCTCGCGTTCGGTCGCAGCTCGACCGCGAGACGCAGCGTGTCCACCGCGGCATCGTAATTCCCGCGGAACAGGAGCAGCCCTCCGAGATTCGAGTAGCCCATGAAAAAGCCCGGCGACCGCCGGATCATCTCTCGAAAGCCGACGGTCGCTTCGGACGTGTGGCCATTCCGGTACTCCCACGAGGCCAGCCACCAGCGCGGCTTGAAACAGTGCGGCCGTCGCGCGATGGCCGCAGCGTACACGCGGCGCTCTTCCTCCGGCTTGCCCAGGCGCAGCCACATTCGACCCCATGCGTACCAGGTGTCGTCGTCGGTGGGGTCGAGCGTGCTCGCGAGCCGGTATTCCTCCAGCGCTTCGGTGTAGCGCTTGCGCACGCCGAGCGAGTAGGCCAGCGTGCGATGAGGCTCGGACCGTGAGCTGTCGAGCGCGACGGCTTCGCGAGCGGAGGCCTCGGCGCGGACCAACCATGCCGTGTCCTGGGTCGTGATGAACAGACCGACCTGGCCCGCCGCGAGCCACGCGCGCGGCGCAGCGGGATCCGGCTCCGTTCGGTATGCCGTTTCAAAGTCCGCGAGCGCGCGCTGCCTCGCCTCCGTCGTTTCGGCGGCACGCCGCCGGCCGATTCCCTGCAGCAGGAATCGCAACGTGCCGGCGCCCCGGATGCCGAGATCCTGCTGAGCGCTGGTGATGCGCCTCGGCAGTCGCAACAGCGAGAGCGCAGAGTGATAGACGCTGTCGGCGAATGCGAACGGCTCGGCGACCGAGACGTCCACCGTACGGCTTCCGAGCACGCGGTCCCGCCGCGGCTCCCGCAATTCGAGTCGCGCTCGCAGTCGGTTGTCGCGCTGCTCCACTGTTGACACAAGCACCAGGTTCGCGCCCAGTAACCTTCGCGCGTCGGCCGCGGATGCGGCCTTCTCACCGTAACTGTCCCCGAACGTCGCCATCTGGAATCCGGGCCGATCCTGGCTACGCATCAAGCGCGTCGCGAGCAGTTCGGTGGCGCCGAGCGCATAGGCCGCGAAGTCCTCCGTGGCGCCGGGCACCGCGGGCGGCAGGATCGCGAGGAGAACCTGGGAGGGCAGTCGCGGCGCGGCCACGACGCGCCACATCAACACACCCGCCAGCACCAAGCCGACCGCCCGAGCGGCGATGACCCACGTCCGCGGGAGCCCCCGATACGGCTGCGTCGCCGGGCGAGCGGCAAGCTCCCGAGTCTCCTCGGACGTGAGCATCCCGCCGCTCGCCCGCTTCGCGGAACTCAGCGCCACTCGCAAGCCGGCGCACGACGCGAACCGCTGCGCGGGGTCGCGGGCGAGCATGCGCTCCACGACGCGGGACAGCTCGGGCGTGACGTTCGGATTCAGATCCGACGCCGGCTCGGGCGTCGTGTTCATGATGCGGTCGAGCACCTGCTCGTACGTGTCGCCCGTGAACGGGTGGCGCGCAGTGAGCATCTCGTAGAAGACCGCGCCCAGCGAGAAGATGTCCGTCCGCTCGTCGATGCGGCCGCCGTAGTGCGCCTCGGGCGCCATGTAGAGCGGCGTGCCCGCCGGGCCGCGATGCAGCTCGCTGGTCGCGGTGGTGGCGCCTTCGAGCTGCGAACCTTCGACACGCGGCGCCTGCCTCGCGATCCCGAAGTCGAGGATCTTGATCTCGTTCCCACGCGTGAGCATCAGGTTCTCGGGCTTGATGTCGCGATGGATGACGCCGTGTTCGTGCGCGGCTTCGAGCGCTTCGACACACTGGCGCGACAGGTCCCAGAACCGCTCGATCGGGAGCGGCTCGCGCAGCCGCTGGCGCAGCGTCTC
>JAHFBX010000096.1 GCA_023249815.1 Candidatus Eiseniibacteriota bacterium | reverse complement strand
AGATGAACCCGGCCTCGGCCTGGTTCCTCGCCTTCTGCAGCTCGCGTTCCGTGGGCCCGTCCGTGGACAGCCGCTCGAGCTCGGCGTACAGCGACTTCTCGCCGTCCGCCGCGGACTTACCGGGCTTCATCTCTACGTAGAGTTCGAACAGCCCGGGTTCGAGTCCGGCGCGGTAGGAGGCGTTCGCCGACAGCGCGATCTGCTGGTCGTAGACGAGCGCCTGGTGAAGCCGCGACGACTCGCCCCCCGCCAGCACGTTGGACAAGATGTCGAGCACCCAGATGTCGTCGCTCGCCACGCCCGGCGCCTTGTAGCCCACGTCGAACGACACCGTCTCGCTCGGGTAGCGCACGTCCACGCGCTTCTCGCCGTTCTGGTCGGGCTCGGCGTTCACCGGTGGCGCCGGCGGCTTCTGGCGCGGGATGGCGCCGAAGTAGTGCGCGATCTTCGACTTGGCGTCCGCCGGGTCGAAGTCGCCCACGAGCAGCAGCGCGCAGTTGTTCGGCGCGTAGTAGGTGCGGAAGTAGTCCACCATCTCGTCGCGCGTGATGCGCTCCAGATCCTTCATCCAGCCCACCACCGGCCAACCGTACGGCGACGCCACGAACGCGGTGGAATAGAGCGCCTCGTCCAAGAGCCCGGGCACCGAGTTATCGGTGCGGAAGCGGCGCTCTTCTCGCACGACCTCGACCTCGCTCTTGAGGAGGTCTGGCAGAAGCGACAACTCTCGCATGCGGTCGGAGTCCAGCTCGAGCATCTTCTCGAGCGACTCCTTGCCGCCCTCTTCGTAGTAGGCGGTCATGTCGTGGCTCGTGAACGCGTTCGAGTACGCGCCGCGCGACTCGAGCTGGCGGTCGTACTCCTTGGGCGGACAGTTCTTGGAGCCGTTGAACATCATGTGCTCGAAGAAGTGCGACAACCCCGTGATGCCCTGGTGCTCGTTGCGCGATCCCACCTTGTACCACTGCCAGAAGCACACCACGGGAACGGTGTGGTCCTCGTGCAGGATCACGGTGAGGCCGTTGTCGAGCGTGTAGCGCTCGACCGGATAGTTGGCGGGCGAGAGCGCGGGCGCCGAAGCCCGGGCCGCCGGGCGCGTGGCGGCCTGCGCCACGGGCACGGCCAGCAATACCGCCAGCGCGAGCGCGGTTGGACGCGACATGATGCCTCCTCGAAGGATGGGCGGAACGTGGACCGAAGCGAGGCTAGGGTGGCGTGCGTCAGGCCACAACCGGGCCGGGCCGGACGCGTCGCGCGCGCGGACGGACGCGCCGTTCGCGCGCCCGCAAGCGCCGCCACGAGCGCGTGCTCAGCCCGCGCGGGCTGCAACGCATCGTGGTCGGCCGCGGGCGCCCGCGAACGACCCCTGCGGGCGCCCGAGAATTGGCATCCCATGGGAGAACGCGATAGCGTGCGGTCATGACCAGCACGACCCGTGTGCAGGATGCCCCGGCGGTCGCGGACGACCCGGTCGCGCTTCGCATCCGCTCGCTGCGACTTGCGCAGGGCCTGTCTTACAAGAGGCTCTCGGAGGCCGCGGGCGGCCTCGCAACCTCGTTCCTGTTCAACATCGAGCACGGTCGCAAGGTGCCCGGCGAGGACGTGGCGGCCCGACTGGCCCTGGCCCTCGGCGACGGCGCGTACGAGCAGCTCTACCGGGCGTGGGCGCGCGTCAAGAGCCGCGGCCGGAACGGGCGCGCCGACCACGAGGCCATGCTCGGCGCGTGGGAGCGGCTGCGCGCGGGCTTCGCTGTCACGGACGTTGGCGCGCGCGCCTCGGGCGAGCGCCCGGACGGCAACGGGGCGCGCGACGCCGGCCGGCTGCGTGTCCCGGTGCTGGCTTCCGCGACCGATCCCGGCGACGGCGTGCGGCCGGGCGCCGAACTGGTGGTGAACACGCTGAGCCTGGACCCGTCGCTCTACGGCCACGATGCCGCGCAGGCCCGCGAGCGGTTCGCGCGGCTCCGCCGGCCGTTCGCGTTCCCGCTCGACATCACGCAGGCGTCGCGCGCGCCGGGGCTTCCCGCTGGCTACCTTGCGGTGGTGACGCGCGAGCTCCCGGGCGAGACGCGCTCGGACGCCGCCTACGTCGTGCGCGCCGCCGGCCGGCTCGAGGTGGTGCCGGGTAGCGTGTTCGTGGGTGCGCTGCCGCCGGACGCCGTGCGGGCCGCAGGGTTGAACGAGGCCGCGGCGCTCCGTACTGCGCTCGTGGGGCGCATCGACCTGCTGCTGCCCGACGTCCGTCGATAGCCGGCAAGCTCCGTTCATGAGCCTGCGCGCTTGGGTCCGGCTCGCCGCCCTGTCGCTGGCGTTTGCGGGTCTGGCCGGATGCGCGCGTGACAACGGCGAGATCCGCGGCTCGGGCACGATCGAGATGGACGAGATCGACGTGGCGTCCATCGTGGGCGGGCGCGTACTGCGCGTGAACGTGGTCGAGGGCGACAGCGTGTGGGCAGGCGACACGCTCGCGGTGTTGACGCGCGGCGAGATCGCCGCCGAACTCGCGGCGCAGGCCGCCGAGGCCGAGCGCGCGCAGTCGCAGGCGCGGGACCTCGCGCAGGGCGCGCGCCCCGCGGAGCTCCTGATCGCGCGCGAGGCGCTGCGTAAGTCCGAAGCCGAGCTCGAGCTCGCGCGCACGACGTTCGATCGCACCGACCGCCTCGCGAAAGGCGGCGCCGTGCCGCCGGCCGAGCTGGACCGCGCGCGCGCCGCGCGGGACGCGGCGCAGGCGAATGCGGCTGCCGCCAGAGAAAACGTGGGGCTCCAGGAACAGGGCTTCCGCCGCCAGCAAGTGAGTGCCGCGAAGCAGGGCGCCACGGCGGCGTTGGCACAGCTCGCCGGTGCCAGGAGCCGCGCGAACGAACTCGTGCTCACCGCGCCTCGTTCCGGCGTGGTGCTGCTCGTCAACTACCAGATCGGAGAGCTGGTACCGCCGTCTTCCCCGGTCGTGACGCTCGGCGACCCCGACTCGCTGTGGATGCGCGTCTACGTCGCGGCGCCGCTCATGACCCACCTGCGCATCGGCTCGCCCGCCGAGGTACGCCCGATCGGCGCGGGGCGCACGTTCGCCGGGCGCGTCGTGAGCATCGCGAGTGAGGCGGAGTTCACGCCGCGCGCCGCACTCACCGAAGAGGAGCAGGCGAACCTCGTGTTCGGCGTGAAGCTGGCGCTCGCCCGGAGCGACGGCGCGCTCAAGGCCGGGCTGCCGGCCGACGCGCGCATCCGGGCTATCCCATGAGCGCGGCCGCGCCGATCGCGGCTCGCGAGGTCGTCGAGCTGCGCGAGCTGGTCAAGCGCTTCGGCAGCGTGACGGCAGTGGACCACGTCTCGTTCTCGATCCATCCCGGCGAGATCTTCGGCATCCTGGGGCCCAATGGCTCAGGCAAGACCACCACGATCCGTATGCTGTGCGGCCTCCTGCGCCCGAGCCACGGCACAGCGCTCGTGGCGGGCGCCGATGTCGCGGTGGAGCCGGAGCGCGTGAAGTCGCGCATCGGTTACATGTCGCAGGCGTTCGGGCTCTATCGCGACCTGACCGTGGACGAGAACCTCGCGTTCTATGGCGGCGTCTACAACCTGGGCCCCGCCCTGGCCGAGCGGCTCGCCTGGGCCAAGCGCGTGATGCGGCTGGACGAACTGGGCGGCCGCCTCTCCGGCGTGCTTTCCGGCGGCCAGAAACAGCGTCTCGCGCTGGCTTGCGCGATGATGCACGCGCCCGAGGTGGTGTTCCTGGACGAGCCCACCGCCGGCGTGGACCCGGCCGCGCGCAGGCTGTTCTGGACGATCATCCGCGAGCGCGCCGCGGAGGGCGTCACGATGATCGTGACGACTCATTACATGGACGAGGCCGAGCGCTTCGACCGGCTCGCGTTCCTGTCGCGGGGCAAGCTCGTGGCGCTTGGCTCCCCCACCGAGGTCAAGCAACAGTTCGGGTCGGAGGGCTCGCTCGAGGACATCTTCGTGGCGCTCCAGGAGCGCGACGCATGAACGCCGAACGCCTGCGCTCGATGGTGAAGAAGGAGTTCGTGCAGATGCGGCGCGACCCCGCGACGCTCCGGCTCATGCTCGCCGTGCCGGTCATGCAGCTCCTGATCTTCGGCTTCGCCATTCGCACCGACGTGCGGCACCTGCCCACGGTGGTGTTCGACCAGAGCCGATCGCAGCAGAGCCGCGCGTTCGTGCAGTCGCTCACCGCCACCGACAATTTCGTGTTGAAGCGCCAGGTGCACTCCTACGCCGAGGCGCTCCAAGCCGTGGACGGCGGCCAGGCGCGCGCCGCGGTCGTGTTCCCGCCCGACTTCGCGCGTGAACTCAAGCGCGGGCACACGGCGCGTGTGCAGGTGCTGGTGGACGCGAGCGACCCGACCGCGTCGCAGAGCGCCATTGGCGCCGCACAGCTGGTCGGGCAGCGGACGAACGTGAGGCTCGTCGCCGAGCGTACCGGCGCGCTGTCGCAGGGCCTGCCGGTGGACGTGCGCGTGCGGCCGCTCTACAACCCCGCACTCAAGAGCGCGGTGTTCATCGTGCCGGGCATCATCGGCATGATCCTGTCCAACATCCTCATCGTCATCACCGCACTGTCCATCGTGCGCGAACGCGAGACCGGCACGCTCGAGCAACTGATCGTCACGCCGCTCGCGCGCTGGGAGATCATGCTCGGGAAGATCGTGCCCTACGTGCTCGTGGGTTACATCCAGATGACCACGGTGCTCCTCGTGGGCCACCTGGTGTTCCACGTGCCCGTGCGCGGGCCGCTGCTGGCGCTCTACGGCGCCACGTTCCTGTTCATCGTGGCGAATCTGGGGCTCGGCCTGTTCATCTCGACGCTCGGCCGCAACCAGGCACAGGTGACGCAGACGGCGTTCTTGTTCCTACTGCCGAACGTGCTGCTCTCGGGCTTCATGTTCCCGCGCGAGGCCATGCCCGCGGCGGCGCGGCTGTTCGGGCTGGCGCTGCCGCTCACCTACTACCTGCAGTTGATCCGCGGCATCGTCTTGAAGGGCAACGGGCTCACGGAGCTGTGGCCACAGGCGCTGGCGCTGGCCGGATTCGCGGTGGCGTTCTTCGCGTTCGCGACGCAGCGCTTCTCGAAGACGCTCGAATAGCGAGGCGCGGGCGGGTCCCGCGCGAGGACGAGCCATGGAACACGTGCGCAGGGAGGACGTGAAGCCGCTGCCACCCGCGAGCGAGCGCTCAGCACCCGAGCCTTACCGCGTGCTGTTCCCGATCGGCATCGTGGCAGCACTCGCCGGCCTGCTGCCGTGGCTCGCGCTCGCGGCCGGCAGGTTGCCATTCTGGCCGGCCTCGCTCCCGGTCGCATGGCCGGGTGCGGCGCACGCCGCGCTCCTGGCGCAGGGCTTCGAGCTCGCGTTCGTGTGCGGCTTCCTGCTCACCGCGATGCCGGCGTTCACACACGGCCCGCGCTGCACGCCTCGCGAGCTGGCCGTGGTCGCCGCCCTCGTCACCGCGTTCGTGCTCCTGCGAGCGTTCGACGTGCCGGCCGCGCCATGGGCGTGGCTCGCGGCCCTCGTGGCACTCGCAGTCACCGTCGCGCGCCGCGTCCGACCCGGCGCCGCGGCGCCGCCCGAGGAGTTCTTGCTGGTCGCGACGGGGATGGCGTTGGGGTTGGCGGGCGCCGTGATCCAGGTCCTCGCCGTGCACGGCGTGATCCCCGCCGCCTCAGAACGCGCCGGCGTGCGCTGCGTGTCGCTCGGCATGCTGCCCGCGCTCGTGCTGGGGCTGGGCGCGCTGCTCGTGCCCACGTTCGCGCGCATCGAGAACCCGCTCGACATCGTGGGCTGGGCCCGCGCCGGGGACCGCCCCCGCCGCCGCGTGTTCACGCTCGCGATCGCGGCGCTGCTCGTGCTGTCGGTGAACGCGGAGTTCCTTGGGCGGGCGACACTCGCCGGCTGGCTTCGCGCCCTGGCCGCGCTCGCGAGCACGCAGCTCGCGTGGAAACTGTGGCGCCTGCCCGGCCGCCGCGATCGGCTGTCGTGGACGATCTGGAGCGCCGGCTGGTGCGTCGCGATCGGATTCGCCGCCGCCGCGCTCTGGCCGCTCCATCGCATCGAGGCGTGGCACGTCGCGTTCGTGGGGGGCTACGCGCTCCTGACGCTCGGCATCGGCACTCGCGTCGTGGTCTCGCATGGTGGGCACGCAGGCTCGGAGGAGCGTGTCCTGCTCTCCGGGCCGGCACTCGCCTCACTCGTGCTGGCGCTGCTCGTGCGCGCGCTCGGGCCGGTGTTCGACCCCGCGCGCCTCACGCTGCATCACGCGGTCGCGGCGGCGCTCGCCGTCGGGGCGTTCTCGCTCTGGCTGCTCGGGGCCTGGCCTCGCGTGCGGTACACGAAACGAGCCCTCCTCAACCCCGATCGAAGTCCCCCAGCGCCTCGTCCGCGTGATGCTTGATGATGCGCGCCTCGGTGCTGAAAACGACTTCCTCGGCCACGTTCGTGGCGAGGTCGCCGATCCGCTCGAGGTTCCGGCCCACGAGCACCAACGTCATGGAGCGCTCGACCTGCAGCGGGTCAGCGATCATCCGGCTCATGAGCTCGGCGAACAGGTGGCGGTTCAACACGTCCACCTCGTCGTCGCGCTCGACGAGCTGGCGCGCGGCCTCGGCGTCCCCGCGCACGAACGCGTCGAGCGCGTCGCGCAGCATGGCGATGGACTTCTCGGCGAGTTCGGGCAGGTTGGCGAGCGGCTTGACCGGCGCCGTGCGGGCCAGCTGGAGCGCGCAGCCGGCGATGTTCACGGCGTGATCGCCGACGCGCTCCAGGTCGTTCGAGATCTTGAGCGACGCCGCGATCAGCCGCAGGTCACGGGCCAGCGGCTGTTGGAGCGCCAGGAGCTGGATGCACTGCTCCTCGATGTCGATCTCCATGCGGTCGATCGCCTTGTCGTCGGCCATGACCTCCTCGGCGAGCGCCACGTCGCGGCGCATGAGGGATTCGAGCGCCTTCCGGGTGATGCCCTCGGCGCGCCCGCTCATGAGCAGTAACTGCTGCTTCAGTTGCTCGATCTGTTCGTCGAAGTGCCTTTGCATCGTGAGGTTCTCGCTGTTCGAGGCGCTGGCGCAAGGCCGGCGGACGTAAAGGGTCGGCGCGGTGTGGGGAGAACCACGAGGCTCATCCGAAGCGGCCCGTGATGTAGTCCTCGGTGAGTTTCTCGCGCGGGCTCGTGAACACCCGCCGCGTGTCGCCGTGCTCCACGAGCACGCCCTGCAGCATGAACACGGTGTGATCCGAGATGCGCGCCGCCTGCTGCATGTTGTGCGTCACCACCACGATGGTGTACCGCCCGCGCAGTTCGAGCACCAGCTCCTCGATGCGCGCGGTGGCCGTGGGATCCAGCGCCGAGGCCGGCTCGTCCATGAGGATGATCTCCGGCTCCACCGCCAGGCAGCGCGCGATGCACAACCGCTGCTGCTGGCCGCCCGAGAGCTGGAGCGCCGAGCGATCCAGCCGGTCCTTCACCTCGTCCCACAGGGCGGCGCGGCGCAGACCCACTTCGACCCGCTGCGCCAGCACCTCGCGGTCGCTCATGCCGAGCATGCGAAGCCCGAACGCCGCGTTCTCGAAGATGGACTTCGGGAACGGGTTCGGGCGCTGGAACACCATGCCGACGCGCCGGCGGAGATCCACGACGTCCGTGCTCGAGGCGCCCACGTCCACGCCCGACACCGCGAGATGCCCCAGCGTGCGGACGCCCGGGATCAGGTCATTCATGCGGTTGAACGAGCGCAGCAGCGTGCTCTTGCCGCAGCCCGACGGGCCGATGATCGCCGTGACGCTGCCGCTCGGGATCTCGAGCGTGATGCCCTTCAGCGCGTGGGTGGCGCCGTAATAGAGGTGGAAGTCGCGGGCGGCGAGCCGCGTGGGCGGCGCGGCGCCCGCCGCCAGTGCGGGCCCGCGCTCCGGCACGTGCGGGCGCGAGCTCAGCGGCGGCTTGGGATCGGGAGCCACGGTCATCTCAGGCCTTTCCCAGCAGCCGCGCGCGCAGTCGCGCGCGGAGCAGGATCGCGGTCAGGTTCAAGAGGAACGTGAGCACGAGCAGCACCAGCACGGTGCCATAGAGCAGCGGCCTCGTCGCGTCCACGTCGGGGGATTGGGTGGCAAGTACGAACACGTGGTAGCCGAGTTCCATGAACTGGTCGGTCGGGGACTTGGGCAGGAACGGCAGGAAGTAGGCCGCCCCGGTGAACAGGATGGGCGCCACCTCGCCCGCGCCGCGTGCCACGGCGAGGATCGCGCCGGTCAGGATGCCCGGCAGCGCCTGTGGCAACAGCACGTGGCGCACGGTCTGCCAGCGCGTGGCGCCAAGCGCCAGCGAGGCTTCGCGCTGCTCGCGCGCCACGGTGCGGAGCGCCTCCTCGGTGGTCACGATCACCACCGGCAGGTTCAAGAGCGCGAGCGTGAGCGCCGCCCACAGCAGCGCTGGCTGGCCCCACACCACGTCGAGGCCGAGCGCGCGGTCCATCTCGCGCCCGACGAACTGGATGAAGAACCCGAGTCCGAACAAGCCGAACACGATGCTGGGCACACCCGCCAGGTTGTGCACGGCGAAACGCACGGTCTTCGTGAACCATGACTCCTGCCGCGCGTAGAGGTGCAGCCAGATCGCGGCGCCCACGCCGAACGGCACCAGCGCCACCACCATGAGCACGACCAGCAGCAGCGTGCCGTAGATCGCCGGGAAGATGCCGCCCTTGGTCATGCCCTCGCGCGGAGCGCCGGCCAAGAACTCCCACGTCACCGTGGACCAGCCGTTCCACACCACCTCGCCGAGGATCACCACCACCATGAGCACGATGAGCAGCGCGGCGAGCCCGGAGAGTGCGGTGAAGCCCGCCCCGGTCCACTCGGCGCTCGAGCGCTGCGGCGCCACGGGTGCGGAGGGTCCCGCTACCGGGAGTTCGGCCGCGCTCACGCGCCCGCCAGCCGCTTGCGCAGCCGTTCCACGAATGCGCCGGCCGCGACGTTGATCAGGAATGTCACCGTGAACAGCAGCGCGCCAAGGAAGAACAGCGTCGAGTAGT
>JAHFBX010000362.1 GCA_023249815.1 Candidatus Eiseniibacteriota bacterium | reverse complement strand
GGCGCGCCCGCTCGCAGAATGGAGCGCGGCCTTCACGCCCGAGCGGCCGAACTCGGGCAATCCGTAAAAGAGCCCACGCGCGGCGTCGCCCAGGTAGACCCACACCGGGAACGAGCCCACCTCCATGCCGCGAGGCGCTCCGCCGAGCCGGAAATACCCCACGTGCTGCCGCGACACGCTCGTGTGAGACGCGAGCGATGGGACAAGCTCCGAGATCCACGGCCCCGCCGTCAACACCAACCGCTCGGCGAGAAGCTGGCCGCGGTCGGTGTCCACCACGATCGGGTCTTTGTTCAGATCCACGCCCAGCACCCGGGTCTCCTCGAGCACGTGCACACCCTCCACGCGGCACAGGTGATCGAGCGCGCGCAGCGTGTCGCGCGCGGCGACCACGGCGCTGGTCTGGTCGTGGAGCACGGCGTGCGCGTCGGGGAACGCGAACGCTGGGAAACGCCGTCTCGCCTCGGTGGGCGTGATGCGCTCGACGCCGGGGGCGCCCGCGGCGGTCACGGCGGCGGCCCATTTGTCGAGGTCGCCCTCGGGCGGCCCGAAGAACGCGCCGGGGTTCGGGTGCAGGAGTCGCGTGCGGCTGTCCTCCTCGAGCCGCGGCCAGTCCTCCGCATGGGCCACGCGCACCAGTCGCACGTAGCGCTCGTCCGAGTAGGTCGTGCGCGTGATGCGGCTCGTGCCGTGCGAGCTGCCGCGGTCGTGGTGCAGGCGGAAACGCTCGACGAGCGCCACGCGCTGGACGCCGCGGCGCGCCAGTTCCAACGCCGTGGACAGGCCGTTGATCCCGCCGCCCACGACGAGTGCGCCGAACGCCGCGGGAGGCGTCACGGCAGCGGCACGGGCTGCGGCAGCTCCTCGCCGCGCGCCACCACCACGGCCGCGGCGAGGTCACCGGTCACGTTGAGCGTGGTGCGGCACATGTCGAGCAGCCGGTCCACGCCGAGGATCATGCCGATGCCCTCCACCGGAATGCCCACGAGCCCCAGGATCATGGCCACGACGGGCAGTGATCCCGCCGGCACGCCCGCCGTACCGATGCCGCCCAAGATGCAGATGAACACCACCGTCACCTGCTGCATGAGCGTGAGCGGCACGCCGTAGAACTGGGCGAGGAACAGCACAGTGACGCCCTCGAACAGCGCAGTGCCATTCTGGTTGGCGGTGGAACCCACGGTGAGCACGAAGCGCGAGACGTGCGACGGCAGCCGGAGTTCGTGCTCGGCCACCGCGAGCGACGTGGGCAGCGTGGCGTTGCTCGAGGCGGTGGAGAACGCGGTGAGCATGGCCGCACGGATGCCGCGGAAGAACGTGAACGGGCTCATGCCGCCCAGCCACGCCACACTCGCGGAGTAGACGACGAACTGTTGCACCGCGAGAGCGAGCACCACGGTGAACACGTAGGCGCCCAGCTGCCACAGGATGTCGTAGCCGAGCCGCGCCGTGAGCGTGAACGTGAGGCAGGCGACGCCGAGTGGCGCGATCTGGATGACGATGCCGAGGAGTCGCATCGCCACCTCGTAGAGCCCCTGGAGCATCTCCTCGAGGCGGCGCGCGTACTCGGTGCGCGTCGCGGCGATGCCGCCGCCCAGGAGCAGCGCGAACACCATCACCGCCAGCATGTCGCCGTCGGACATGGCCTTTACGATGTTGGAGGGCACCAGGTTCACGACGAAGTCCACGCCGGTCGCCCCGGCGTTGGCAGACGGCACGGGAGCAGCGGTGGCCTGCGAGACCAGTCGCTGCTTCAACTCGGGCGAGAGTCCGGCGCCGGGCCTCAACAGGTTGACGGCAGTGACGCCGATCAGGACGGCGATGGTGGAGACCACGACGGTGTAGAGGAGGGTCTTCAGGCCGATGCGGCCGAGCGTGCGCACGTCGCCGCGCCCGGACACACCGAGGGCCAGAGCCGACACGATGAGCGGCAGCACGAGCACGAACAGAAGCCGCAGGAAGATCTTGCCGGCGGGCTCGGTGACGAGGCGCACGAACTGCTGGAGTGCGGGGGCGTCGCCGAACGCGAGATGCGCGGCCACACCCAACACGATGCCGGTCAGCAATCCCGCCAACATTCGATACGAGTGTTGGATCGTCATGGCGCGGCAGTATCGGGGCCGGGCGTGTCCATGCGCAATCCGCACTTGCGATTCCGGCGGCGAGCCGGCCCGGAGCGGGGCCCGGTGCGAGAAATCTCGATTCACGCGCCCCGTCTCCCGGGACTATGCTCCCTCCATGCGACGGTACGCGCCCACCCTGCGCCTCGTGCTCGCCGCTGGACTCGCCTGCTTCGCGAGTGTGCCGCCCGCGCGCGGGCAGGACGTGCCCGACGGCTTCATCGTGGAGACGCTGGTCCCCAACCTCTCCGCGCCCGTGGCGTTCGAATTCCTGCCTGACGGACGAGTGCTGTTCGCGGAGCAGGCCACCGCGCGGGTGCGCTTGATGCGTACGACGTACGCGCTCCAGTCCACACCGGTGATCTCGGTGCCGGGCGTCTCGACCGGGAGCGAGCGCGGCCTGCTCGGGGTCGCCGTGGATCCCGCGTTCCCCGCACGCCCCTACCTCTATCTTCATTACACGGTCGCGAGCCCCGCGCACGTCCGCATCGCACGCTACACGCTCACGGGCGACTTGGACGGCACGAGCGGCGCCGACCTCGTGGCCGATCCCGGGTCGCGCTACGACCTGATCGACGACGCGCCCGACAACGCCCCCAACCACAACGGCGGTACGGTGCGCTTCGGCCTCGAGGGGCCGCTTTACGCGAGCCTCGGCGAGGACGCGAACCCGTGCGCCGCGCAGACGCCGGGCACCCTGCGCGGCGTGCTGCTGCGCATGCGCACGTTCGATCTGCCCCCGGGCCCCGGCGCCGCGTTTCGCGCGCAGATCACCGACCCGGCCAACCCGTTCGCCGCGTCGCCGGATTCG
>JAHFBX010000095.1 GCA_023249815.1 Candidatus Eiseniibacteriota bacterium | reverse complement strand
GGTGGCTCGGAAGGTGGGGCGGGGGATGCAGGGGGTGTCTTCCGTCCCCCTTCGACTCGAAGCGTGGCGTCGTGACTTCGCAGCCTGACCGGATGCGCCGTCCGGAGGGCCACGACGTCTCACGACCATCCCGCCCGCCTGCCCCGAACGTCGCGGGCGCGTGGCAGATCGTGCTGGCGATGAGGGAATCCAACGAGCGAATGCGTGCCGTGCCCGCGCTGGCTTCGCTCGGCTTCCTCGTGAGCCTCGCGGGGACCGTGATGGAACTGCTCGACGTGGTTCGCAGGCGTCCGCCCGATCTCGTGCTCGCGGAAAGCGGATTCGGGCGAGAGGAGGTCGAGGACTGGGTCACCCTGCTGCGCGAGGAGGTGCCGGAACTGCCGCTGCTCATGCTCCCGGCGAACCCGAGTTGGCCCGAACCGGGGGCACCAGGTGGTCCACCGCCTGCGGTCCGCGAGCTGGTGCTCGAGGCGGAACGTCTGCTGAGGGCGAAGGTCGAGCGCTCCGCGAGTCCACGGCGGAAGACGCACGAGCGCCCGGTGCTGGACCCATTCCTCGGCGAGAGCCTCACCATCCGTCGGCTCGCCGAAGAAGCTCGGAAGGCGCTGATCTCGGAGAGCCCCGTGCTCATCGAGGGCGAGACCGGGTCCGGAAAGGGGGTTCTCGCCGCGTGGCTCCACCGCCACGGTCCGCGAGCACACGCGGCGTTCATCGACTTGAACTGTGCCGGATTCTCGCGCGAGCTCATGGATTCCGAACTCTTCGGGCACGAGCGCGGCGCCTTCACCGGCGCGATCACGGCGAAGCTCGGACTGCTCGAAGTAGCGGACCAGGGAACGCTGTTCCTCGACGAGATCGGCGACATGGACGGCCCTATCCAGGCGAAGCTGCTCAAGATCATCGAGGAGAAGCGCTTCCGGCGAATCGGCGACACACGGGAGCGGCGGGCCGACGTCCGCATCATCGCGGCCACCCACCATGACCTGCCCCAACTCGTCCGCGAGGGCCGATTCCGCGAAGACCTGTTCTACCGGATCGGCGTGCTCTCGCTTCGCATCCCACCGTTGCGTCGCCGCCGCGCCGACATCGGGAAGCTGGCGGGGCACATCGTCGAATCCCTCGCGCGCGACCTCGATCGGCCCGTGCCCGAGATCACGCGAGCCACGGTGCGCGAGCTCGAGCTTCGACCGTGGCACGGCAACCTGCGAGAACTCCGGAACACGCTCGAGCGCGCGCTCCTCGCCGTGGAGTCCGGCCCGATCGAACCCCACCACCTCGAGCCCGAGCGTCCGGCCCCGACGGCGGGCGGAACGCTGGAGGCGATGGAGCGCGCCTACATCCAGCACGTCCTCGACGAGGAGCAGCACGTTGAGCGGGCCGCGCAACGGCTCGGGATCCCGCGCAGCACGTTCTACCAGAAGCTGCGCACACTGGGCCTCTCGCCGCGCCGGTGAGCCTGGGGGCCGCCCTGGGCCCACCGCCCTCCCCCCAGCAGGCGCCGCGGGTCCGCCACTTGTGGGACGACCGCCGGACCTCCTAACGTGCCCCGTTCGTGACGCCCCCTTGGTCCCGCCTGCCCGGAGTTCCGTTGGTCCGATCGCCATTCCGCCGCGTAATGCTGGTGATGATGGACTTGCTCGTGAGCCGCCCGTGAGTGAGTTGGAGCGGGACCTGGGCTGCCTTGCGCGCATGGCAGCGAGGGACTCGTCCGCGCTCGCGGAGCTCTACGACCGTTACGCCGACCTCCTCTATTCCGTGGCGGCGCGCATCGTGGGGGCGGGGGCCGACGCGGAGGAAGTGTTGCAGGACACCTGGGTGCAGGCCTGGCGAAGCGCGGATCGCTTCGACTCCGCCCGCGGCACGGTGGGAGCGTGGCTCGTGACCATTGCGCGCAGCCGGGCGCTCGACCGCGTCCGAAGCATGGGGGCGCGGCGCAAAGCCGAGACCGCGGCCGCCGCGGAGGCGGTCGCCGAACCCGCACCTCCCACGCCCGATCCGGCAGCGGGCTACGCGCGACGCATGCTCAAGAAGGACGTGACCTCGGCCATGACCGCGCTCGCGCCGCAGCAGCGGCAGGTCGTGGAACTCGCCTATTTCGAGGGGCTCTCGCAGTCGGAGATCGCGGTGCGACTGGACGCGCCGCTCGGAACCGTGAAGTCGTGGACCCGGCAGGCGCTCCTCAAGCTGCGCGAGCGAGTGCCCGTGGAGGGATTGCCGTGAGCCGCCATCGCGACGAGCACCTGGACCTCTGCGCCGCCCACGTGCTGGGCGTGCTCGACGAGGCCGACCGCGCCGAGCTCGAGTCGCACCTCGCGACGGGCTGCGAGGTGTGTCTCGCGGAGCTGCGCGCGCTCTCCGGTGGCGCCACGGTGCTCGCGCTGTCGGCGCCTGCGCTTCGTGCGCCGGCCGTGGCCCGCGAGCGTGTGCTCGCCGCGGTGGCGGACGAGCATGTCGAGCCGGCGGCACCGCGCGCCGAGCACGCGCGCTCGCCCATCCTGCCCATGCCCGAGCGTGCTCGCTCGAGCGTGGCGACATGGGCCTGGGCGGCCGCGGCGGTGGTGCTGGCCGTTGCGGGCGTCGCCGTGTGGCAGCGCGGCGTCGCGCTCGACCGCCGCCTCGCCGAGGCGCGCGCCCGCGAGGCCGCGCTTGAGCGCACGCTCGAAGCGGAGCGTGCCTGGGCGGACCTGCTCGCCGCTCCGGGAGCCCGCGTCGTTCGTCTGGCCGCCACGCCCGGCAGCGACAGTACGCTCCGGGCACAAGTGGTCTACGATCCCGCGTCTCGCCGCGCCGTGGTCACGGCCGAGCGCTTGCGCCCTCCCGCCGACCGCGCCTACGAGTTGTGGGCGATCACGGCGTCGGGGCCCATGAGCCTCGGCGTCGTCTCGGCCGACCCGTCCGGCCGTGTCGTCGCACGGCTCGAGCAGGTGGGTGGACCCGAGGCGATCGCGGCGTTCGCATTCTCGCTCGAAGCACGCGGCGGTTCCCCCGATCGCCACAAGCCGAACGGCCCCGTCGTCCTGGTGGGCTACGTCGGCGGCTAGCCGACGGCTGGGGGATCGATGCTCCGCGACATCCTGCGCTTCCGCATCGCTCGAGTGGGCGTGGCACTGTTCGTCCTCGCGCCACCTGTCCACGCGCACCAGTACTGGCTCTCGCCCTCCGACTACTCGCCCGCGCCGAGCGAACTCGTGGACGTGCATGCGTTCTCCGGCACCGGGTTCAGGGGCGAGGCGAAGCGCTGGTCGCCCGATCGCTGCGTGGAGTTCTCCACGACCACCTACCGCTCGTTCTCGCTCTCGACGCTGGTGCGCGAGGACAGCCTGGTGTGGGCGCGCAACGCGTTCCCGGATCGCGGTGGCACGTGGCTCCAGTACCAGTCGAATCACGCGTCCATCGAGCTCCCGGGCGCGGAGTTCGACGCCTACCTGGAGGAGGAGGGCCTGACGGGTCCGCTCGACGAGCGACGCCGCGCCCCGCGCGAGGGGACCGTTCGCGAACGCTATCGCCGGTGCGCGAAGGTGTGGTTCGCCGGTCGCGATGCGCGGCGCGCGGCCAAGGCGCTCGGCCAGCCGCTCGAGCTGGTGCCGCTCTCTCTGCCGGGTGAGTCGCCCGTCCTGCGCGTGCGCGTCCTGTGGCTTGGCCGACCGCTCGCCGGCGCCACCGTGCAGACCTGGCGCCAACCGTGGGGGGCGGGCGGCGGCACGCGCGCACTCGCAGAGCGCGATTCCGTGGGGGCCGCCCAGCACGAACGCACCGACGCACGCGGCGAGGTTCGCCTGGACGTCGCGGACTCGGGCGAGTGGCTCGTGAGCACCGTGCACATGGTGCGCAGCACCGACCGCGCCGCCGACTGGGAGAGCACGTGGGCCTCGCTCACGTTCGGCCGGCGCGAGGCCGTGTCGGGTGCGCGTCGCGGCACCAGCGCGCCGAGCGAGGAGCGCGTCTCGGAGGGCGTCGGCTCGCGGCGCGATCAACAGGTCCCTTGAATCGCCGGGGGTCGACGTGGCGCGCGCGATCCGTGGCGCTGGCTCTCGCGTGCGGCATCGCCGCGACGCCCGCGTCGGCGCACGACGTGTCTTACGCCCACCTCGAGCTTCGCTGGTCCGAGGATCGAGTCGGCGCCGAGCTCACCGTCCACCGGGACGACGCCGCGATGGTGCTTCGCGTGCCCGTCTCGGAGTGGTTCCTGGAGGAGGCGTTCGTCGAACGTGCAGGCCCGGCGCTCGCGGAGTCGCTCCGCACACGCTGGAGCGTCTCCGCGGACGGCGCGCCGCTCGGCTTTCGCTACGTGCGGGCGCGGCCCGATCCGCGCGGGCGTGGTGTGCAGATCTTGAGTGAGGCGATGCTGGCCAAGCCGGCGGCGTCGCTCGAGGTGCGAGGCCCTCTGTTCCCGGGGAGCGCGGGGCACGAGACGTTCCTCACCGTGTTTCGCGGCGGGCGGCTGCTCCGCCAGGACGTGCTCGACGCCGATCGCCGCGTCGCGCGCGTGTTCGCGTCGGGGGCGCCCGGGACGCTCGCCGTGCTGCGCACGTTCGTGCCCGCGGGCATCCGTCACATCGCGATCGGACCCGATCACATCCTGTTCGTGCTCGGGCTCCTGCTGCTCGGCGGTTCACTCCGACGCCTGCTTCGCGTCGTCACCGCGTTCACGATCGCTCACAGCCTCACGCTCTCGCTCGCGGCGCTCGGGCTCGTGCGCGTCCCAGGCCGCGTCGTGGAGCCGATCATCGCGCTCTCGATCGTGTTCGTGGCGGTGGAGACGTTGCGCGCGCGCGGCACGACACGCGACCTGCGCGTTTGGCTGGCGTTCACGTTCGGTCTCGTCCACGGCTTCGGCTTCGCGAGTGTGCTCGCCGCGTTCGGCCTACCGCGCGAGTCGCTGGGCTGGGCGCTCGCCGGCTTCAACATCGGCGTGGAGCTGGGACAGGGAGCGATCGTGCTCGCAGCCGCGCCCGTGCTCGCGTGGCTCGCGCGCCGTTCGGCCCCGGCGCATACGCGGCTCGTCACCCTACTGGCGATGGTGATCGCCGGAGCGGGTGGCTACTGGCTCGTCCAGCGCGTGCTCGGCTGGCGCTGATTCGCCAAGGCGCGCGCGGAGTTCTCAGACAGCGCCTCAAACCTTGCGACCCGCCTGCGGCACCGGGCGGAGTGAGACGGGCTGGCGCTTTCGCCGGGCGAGCTGGCTCGACCGTGACCGGTGCACGGTCAGCGCTTGGCCATTGGCCCGAGCGAACCTGCGGGCGTCCGGCCCGATGCCGCGGTCCGCTGGGGGCACTCGCCCATCTGGAACATGGCGAACCGCCGGGTCTGGACCCTCGCTGCCACGGCCGCGTGAAAATGCGCGCCTGCCTTCGCGTTCCGGCATGCCCTTCGCAGGGCGCAACCGGAATCGTTCACGCGTCGTAAGCCTCTCGCGCCACGACACACCGTGACGCGGCGGACTCGAACCGGCCACTCCCGCGACGGGTGGCCCTTCTGGAGGTGTCCATGCGTCGCCACGCTCGCACGGCGGATCGGGAGGACAGCGTCCGCGCCATCGTTCCGCCGCACGTGTTCGCGCACATGGCGAGACTTTCCGACGACAGCTGGCCGGGCTTGGCCGAGCGCGCGCGCGAGAGCCTCGCGTTCGCCCGCGAGGTTCGCGCCGAGCGCTGCGCGCTGCGCGGAGTCGCGCCGCTTCGCACCACGACGCCTGCCGGCGGCCGGCGCACGGTGTACGACGCGCAGCACGGCATGTCGCTGCCTGGCCGCCCGGTGCGTCGCGAGGGCGATCCGGCCACTGCCGACGTGTCCGTGAACGAGGCCTACGACGCGCTCGGCGCGACCGCGCACTACTTCAAGAAGGTGCATGCGCGGAACTCGATCGATGGCCGGGGCCTGCCGCTCGACGCCACCGTCCACTACCGGCGGTCGTTCAACAACGCGTTCTGGAATGGCCGGCAGATGGTGTTCGGCGATGGCGACGGCGAGATCTTCGGGCGCTTCACGCAGTCGCTCGACATCATCGGCCATGAACTCACGCACGGCGTCACCCAGTACGAGGCCGGGCTCGAGTACGAGGGGCAGAGCGGCGCGCTGAATGAGCACATGAGCGACGTGTTCGGATCGCTCGTCAAGCAGTACGCGCTCGGGCAGACGGCGCGCAAGGCGGACTGGCTGATCGGCGCCGGGCTGTGGGCGCCGGGTGTGCAGGGCATCGCGCTTCGCAGTATGCGCGCGCCGGGCACCGCGTACGACGATCCGCGCATCGGGCGCGATCCGCAGCCCGCGCACATGGACGGCTACGTGGACACGGCGGACGACAACGGCGGCGTGCACATCAACTCCGGCATCCCGAACCACGCGTTCTACCTGGCCGCCATCGGCTTCGGCGGACGTGCGTGGGTGAAGGCGGGGAAGGTCTGGTACCTTGCCCTGACGCAGACGCTCCGCCGCGACGCCGACTTCATGGTGGCGGCCGCCGCCACGGTGGACGCGGCGGGCACGCAGTTCGGCACCAAGGGCGCCAGCATCGTGCGTGCGGCGTGGAAGTTGGTGGGCATCGAGGTGAAGGGCTCCGCCGGACGCCAGCGGAAGGCCCGCCGCCCGAAGCCCGCCGCCAGGGCGAAGGGGGCCGTGAAGCGTGCGGATCCACGTGGTGCAGAGCGGAGGCATCGCCGGGCTTCGTAGCGAGCACGAGCTCGACACCGACCGTCTCCCGGACGAGAGCCGGCAGCACATCACGCAGCTGGTGCAGGGCGCGGCGTTCTTCGCGCTCGAACCACGCCGATCCTCGCATCTGCCCGACATGATCCAGTACCGCGTGCGGATCGACGAGGGTGACCGGTCGCACGAGGTGCTGTTCGACGACGGCTGCGGCGAGCTGCCGCTGCTCGAACTGGTCGAGCGCGTGACCGAGCTGGCGAGGACGGTGCCGCGCGCCTGAGTCACGGCGCGCCCACCTCGGGGAGGCAGGCATGCAGGGTCCGTTGCGTATCCGGCGTGCACCCAGGGCCAGCGCGGTCGGCAGGCCTGCGGGACCGCTGGACCCGTGGCTCGGCCGGCTCGTCAAGCTGGTCCCCGCCGAGATCGTGGCCGTGTACCTGGCCGGCCGGCCGCTCGCCGAGGCACGCGTCGCCGGCGAGTGGCCGCTCGTCTGCCTGGCACTGCTCGTCGTGGTGCGCGCGTGGGGGACGTCCGACCGGCGCGGCCCGCAATGGCTCTCGGTGGGCATCGCCGCGGTGTCGTTCGTGTTGTGGGTCTACGCGACCGGCGGCCGCTTCCTCACGTGGACGGCCGACGTGAACCTCGCGGGTCTCGGTGTGCTGGTGTGGACCACGCTCGTGCCGGCGCTGTGGCGGGGTGACGACACGCCCTAGGCAGGTCCTTCGCTGGCTCGCGGCTCGCTCAGTCCACGCCCGACGGCAGCCGCCACACGAACGCCTCGGCCGCAGCGCCGCTCACGAGCCGGTCGGCCTCCTCAGGCACGACGAGCAGCGCGTGCGCGCGCGACTGCGGCGCCAGGTGGCCCGAGAGCTGCGTGCCCGCAGGGCTCGCCCACAACGAGCCATCGCGCCATTCCAGCGTGGCGCGCACGAAGTCGGTGCGGCTGGCTCGCGACTCGACGTCCACGGCCACGCGCACCGGGACGCGCGGCCGGTCGAGCACGGCATGACCCTGGAGCGCGCGCAGTGCCGGGCGCACGATCACTTCGAACACGCACGCCACCGACGCGGGATTTCCCGGGAGCCCGAACAGGAGCTTGCCCTGCGGCCTGCCGAACGCCTGCGGCCGGCCGGGCCGCATCGCCACGCGCCACGCCTCCACCTCGGGCATGCTGCGGAGCGCGAGCTTCACCGGATCGCGGTCGCCCTCCGACACGCCGCCCAGCGTGAGCACGACGTCGCAGGACTCGAGCGCCTCGCGCATCGCAGTGGCGACGCGCCCGGTGTCGTCGGGCAATCGCCGCGCACCGGACACCTCACATCCGCTCGACTCGAGCAGCAGCCGGATCATGGGGAGATTGCTATCGCGGATCGCACCGGGCTTGAGCGGCTGGTCCACGTCCAGGAGTTCGTCGCCCGTGGAGAGCACGGCCACGCGCGGCTTCGGGCCCACCTCGAGGCGCGGCCGGCCGAGTGCTGCGAGTAGTCCCAGGTCGTGCGCCGAGAGCTCGCGCCCCGGCTCCATGACGAGCGAGCCCGAGGTCACGTCGGCGCCCGCTTCGCGCACGTGGTCCCCGGCGCGCGACGGCCGGCTCACGGTGCAGTTCTCGGCCCTGCCCGTGCCGCCGCGCACGCTCTCCTCGAACGGCACCACGGCGTCGGCGCCGAGCGGCAGCATCGCGCCCGTCATGATGCGCGCGCACTCGCCGGGGGCGAGCACGCGCTCGCTGGCGCGGCCGGCCGGCAGCACCTCGACGACGCGAAGCGTCACCGGAGCGGCTTCACTCGCCTGAGCAAGATCCACCGATTGGACGGCGTAGCCGTCCATGGCGCTGTTCCGAAACGGCGGCAGTGAGTGCCCCGCCACGATGGCCTCACGCAGCGCGCGTCCGAGGCAGCCGGCGAGCGGCACGTTCACCTCGGGCAGCGGGCTCACGGAGTCGAGCACGCGTGCGCGCGCCTCGGCGTAGCGGAGTGCGCGTGGTTCGGTCATCGCGTCCGGCGCGTGCGTGATGCGCGACCTGTGGTGGCGCCCGTGCGCCGCGGCGCGCGCTTCGTGGGCCGATCGCCTGACCCCTCCGGCCGGCGCCACTCGCCGCTCCGGCCACCGCGTTTCTCCCACAGCGCGATGTCGCTCACCACGAGTGTCCGATCCACGGCCTTCAGCATGTCCACCAGCGTCAGGCCGGCGGCTGCGACCGCGGTGAGCGCCTCCATCTCGACGCCGGTGCGACCCGTGGTGCGCACGCGGCACTCGATCGCCACGCCCGGCAGCCGCGGCTCGAGCGTGAACGTCACCTCCACCGCCTCCACCCGCAACGGGTGGGCTAGCGGGATCCACTCGCCCGTGCGCTTGGCGGCCATGACGGCGGCGAGATGCGCCGCGGCCAGCACGTCACCCTTGGACGACCGGCCGCCC
>JAHFBX010000361.1 GCA_023249815.1 Candidatus Eiseniibacteriota bacterium | reverse complement strand
CGGCGGGTCTCAAGGACGGTTCGCGGCTCGACCCGGCGCTGTTCACGCCCGCGACCAAGAACGATCACGGCCACGACGAGAACATTTCGTTCGAGCGCATGGCGGAGGCCGTCGGCCATGACCGCGCCGTGGCGCTGCGCGAGCGGTCGCTGGCGATCTACGAGGAGGCGCGCGCGCATGCCTGGCCGCGCGGTCTCGTGCTCGCCGACACCAAGTTCGAGTTCGGGGTCGTGGACGGGCGTTACACGCTCATCGACGAGGCGCTCACGCCGGATTCGTCACGCTACTGGGACCGCGCCGAGTACCAGGCGGACCGGCTCGTGAGTTTCGACAAGCAGGTGGTGCGCGACTGGCTGGACGCGAGCGGCTGGGATCACGAGCCGCCGGCGCCCGCGCTACCCGCCGACGTGGTGGTGAGGACGCAGCAGCGCTATCTCGAGGCGATCCGCCGGCTGTCCGGCGGGGAGGGCGTGTGAGCGTGGCCCCACACGCCGGTGCCGAACCCACGGGGGCCGTCGGCTGGCCGCGCGCGGCGCTGCTCTCGCTCTCGGACAAGACCGGCGCCACGGAGTTCGCCGCGGGGCTCGCCGCGCGCGGCACACGCATCCTCGCCTCGGGCGGAACGGCATCGCACCTCGAGCGAGCCGGCGTCCCGGTGACGAAAGTGGAGGAGTGGACGGGCTTCGGCGAGATGCTCGCCGGCCGTGTCAAGACACTGCATCCGCACGTGCACGCGCCGATCCTCGCGCGGCGCGGCTCTCGAGCGGACATGCACGAGCTCGAGTCGCGTGGGCTCCTGCCGCTCGACCTGGTCGCGGTGACGCTCTATCCGTTCGAAACGCGTGGCGTCTCGCTGGATGACGCGGGGATGGTGGAGGAGATCGACATCGGCGGCGTCGCGCTGCTGCGCGCGGCGGCCAAGAACCACGACGGTGTCATCGTGGTGCACGACCCATCGCAATACGCCGAGGTGACCGAGGCGCTCGCACGCGGCGTCACGCCGGCGGACCGGCGGCGCTGGGCGGTGGCCGCGTTCACGCGCACAGCGCGCTACGACGGCTGCATCGCCATGGAGCTGGCGCGGCGCTCGGTGCCGGCGGACGAACCGCCACCGCTCGCCGCGTTCGTGCTCGAGCGCTCGCGCACGCTCCGCTACGGCGAGAACCCGCACCAGCCGGCAGCGCTCTACGTGCCGGCCGGCAAGCGGGTCGGGCTCGCCTCGCACCGCGAGGCGAAGGAGCTCTCGTATAACAATCTCCTGGACCTGGACGCCGCGGCGAGGCTCGTGTCCCGCTTCGAACGGCCGGCGTGCGTCATCGTCAAGCACAACCAACCCTGCGGCGCGGCGTGCGCGGACAGCGTGTCCGAAGCCTACACACGCGCGCATGCGTCCGACCCGCTGTCCGCGTTCGGTGGCATCATCGCGGTGAATCGCCCGTTGGACCACGCCACGGCCTCGGCCATCGCGAAGCAGTTCGTGGAGTGCGTCGCGTTCCCCGACTTGTCGCCCGAGGCGGACCAGGCGTTCGCGCGCAAGCCGAACGTGCGCCTCGTGCGACTGTCGGAGGCCGACCGGGCAGAGCCCGGAGCCTGGCAGTGGAAGGCCATGGCGGGGTGGGCGCTGGCGCAGCGCGAGCCCGAAGGTGAACCGCCGCCGTGGCGCGAGGTGACGAAGCGCGCGCCGAGCGCGGACGAACGCGCGGCGCTGCGTTTCGCGTGGGAGGTGGTGACCGCGGCGCGGAGCAACGCGATCGCGCTCGTGCGCGGCGAGTCTCTCGTGGGGCTCGGCAGCGGCCAGACGTCGCGCGTGGACGCGGTGGACGTGGCGCTCATGAAGGCGAAGCGTGCCGGTCACGACGTTTCCGGCTCGGTGCTCGCGAGCGACGGTTTCTTCCCGTTCCCGGACGGCGTCACACGTGCGGCCGAGGCCGGGGTGCGCGCGATCGTCCAGCCCGGCGGCTCGGTCAAGGACGCCGAGGTGATCGCCGAGGCGGACCGGCTCGGACTCGCCATGCTGTTCACGGACCGACGGGTGTTCCGTCACTGAGGCCGAAGGAGGGGGTGCCGCATGGACGCGACGCAACGCAGGACCGTCGAGCTGGCGGCGTACGCTATCGCCATCGTGCTGTTCGTGTTCTTCTTCGGGCGCGCGTTCTGGGAGTGGGCGAACTGGAACGAGAAGAGCGGCACTCTGGACTTCGGCATCGTGAAGTTCACGTCGCGGCCGCCGTTCCCGAACGACGCGCGAAGCGTGCTCGTGGGGCTTGTCACGCCGATCGTGCTCGCGGCCTTCGGACGTATCCTCGGCCGGGGCCGCGCGGATTGAACCCGTTCGTGCTCTCGCGCCTCGAGCTCCACTCTCCGCGACCGCTCGAACGCGTGCTCGAATCACTCGACGCCCTGCTTCGGGACGGCGTGGATCACGAGGGGCGCCACTATCGGCTGTTCGGCTCGCGGCGCGGCCGTTACTTCTCGATGAGCCTCGGCATGCCGGTCCTGGGCGGGACGTCGCCGGTGCTGCGCGCGTGGCTCGGGGCCGACGCGGGTACACCGCGATTCCACGTGCAGGTCGGCGCGCGGCTCGAGCTCATGCTGTTCGGCGGGTTCTGGCTGGCGCTCACCGTGGTGGGCGGTGGCTACCAGCTCCTGCTCCAGTTGCTCGCGATGGCCGCGGGTCGCGCCACGCTGGACGATGTCTGGGCGGTGCTGCCTGGCATCGGCATCATGGCCGCCATCGTCGGTTTCGCGCTGTGGTACTTCCGGCGTCGCGGCGGGCGCGAGGGCGAGTTCCTGGTCGACTCGTTCCGTTACGCCATCGGCGCCGTGCCCGAGCACGGCGCCACGTCCGCCCACGCCCGCACCGCATAGGAAGAGGGAAACGCTCTCCATGGCCCGTTCGTCCGTCCTCATCCTCGACTTCGGCAGCCAGTAC
>JAHFBX010000360.1:2547-2933 GCA_023249815.1 Candidatus Eiseniibacteriota bacterium | reverse complement strand
GCAGCTCGTGCTCCAGGACGTCGGGCCGGTCGTGTGCGAGGCCGTGCAGTACGTGCGCCGGCGCGCACCACAGGCGCACGGCGTCGTGGAGATCCGCGAGCGCTACGAGGAGGTGCCGCCGATCAACCTGAACCGCGAGCTGCTCGAGTGGGTGCTCGAGAATCTGCTCAGCAACGCGCTCACGGCGCTAGACAAGCCCCAGGGCGTGATCGAGGTCGTGGTGGAACGCCGCGCGAGCACGGAGGAGGTCGAGATCACGGTGAGCGACAACGGCCGTGGCATGACGCGCGAGGAGCAGAAGCGGGCGTTCGAGCCGGGCTACTCGACGAAGCGGCGCGGCTGGGGGCTGGGGCTGGCGCTGGCGCGGCGCGTGGTCGAGGAATACC
>JAHFBX010000360.1:0-2537 GCA_023249815.1 Candidatus Eiseniibacteriota bacterium | reverse complement strand
GACGATGCTGATCAGCTTCCCGACGTAGTGCGGCTCGAGGATCAGGTCAGCGCGGCTCGGTGTTCACCGCGCACATACCACAGAGCCGGTGGTAGGTCGTGAATCCCGTGAGTCGCACCTCGGGAGACAGATAGCCCTCGCGCACGAGCTCCTCGCGCATGAGGTCCGTAGACAGGTACTTCTTGTTGCTGTCCGCGAACACGGTGGCCACCACCGCGTCGGGGCCGAGTTCGTCCTGCACGCGCAGCGCGCCGAGGAAGTTGGCGCCGGACGAGATGCCCACCGCCAAGCCCAGTGTGGCGGCCAGCATCTGCGCCATCAGGATGGCGTCGCCGTCGGACACCGCGACGACCGCGTCCAGCTCGTCGAGCTGGACGATGACCGGCACGAACTCGTCCGAGACGCCCTGGATCCGGTGCTGCCCCACCTTGTGGCCACGCGTCAGCGTGGGGGACTCCGCCGGCTCCAGCGGATGGATGCGCGCCGACGGTTTGAGGCGCCGGAGCGCTCGCCCGGCTCCCATCACCGTTCCGCCCGTGCCGACTCCTGCGAGGAACGCGTCGAGCTCGAGTCCGTTCTGTCGGAGCTGCCACCAGATCTCGGGGCCGGTCGTGAGTTCGTGCGCCTCGACGTTCGCCGCGTTGGCGAACTGTCGGGGCAGAAACACGTGCGAATCGGTCGCCGCCATCTCCTCGGCCATGTGGATGCTGCCAAGGAAACCGCCCTGCGCACGGCTCACCGGCACGACCTGCGCGCCGTACGAGTGGATCAGCGCCACGCGCTCACGGCTCATCCAGTCCGGCATGAAGATGGTCACCGGATGGCCCAGCGCACGGCCCACCGCGGCCAGGGAGATGCCGGTATTGCCGCTCGTGGCTTCGGCGATGGCATCGCCGGGCGCGATGCACCCTTCGGCGTAGGCACGGCGCAGGATGTGCAACGCCATCCGGTCCTTGATGCTGCCGGTCATGTTGAATTGCTCGGCCTTGGCGTGCACGACGCGCGCCCGCCCGCGGAACCGGAACTCGATCGCGAGCATCGGAGTGTTGCCGATCATGCGGCCAAGCGACCGCAGCCGCCGTTCGATCGCGGGTTCGGCGACAATGGGCAGGGGTGTGAGCCCTGCTTTCGGCTGGTGATCGCGCGCGTCTGGAAGCATGAGCTAGACGCTACGTGCGCCGGCCGCAGAGCCGCAATCATCCGAAGGTCGCAGTGCGGCGGCGACGCGCCGATTGAGGAGAATGGTTCAGGGCGCTCGCGCTGGGTGTCGAAGGAGAGAGTTGCGCTTGAACGGACTCGTGGGAGGCTCCAGAATGCCGCTCGAAACGTTACGAACGCGTGGGTCGCCCCCGGATCCATGCCTCTGGAGGCATGTCATGAACTCGAGGGGTGAGCGTCACCGGCCAGGGCCTTCGCTATCGGTCAGGTGGCTGTCTCGTGCACAGCGAGACCTTGGATCGTCGAGTGGGTACACCTTCGCAGTCGCGCTTGTCACACTGGTCTCGCTGACCTTCTTGGCGAGCAGCGTCCATGCGAGCCCGCGCGCCGCGTTGCGGAGCATGGCGTCCTTGGAAACGAGTCGGGGATTCCTCCCGGCGGACGGCAAACTCGATTCGCTGCGCCAGGAGACTCGAGGTGGCGGAAAGGGGAAGGACGCCGGGGATGACGGCCGACGCTACAAGCCACCCCAGGGTGAGAGGGATCGCCCGCATGAAAGCGAGCAGTCCGGCGAGGAAGAGTCGCTCACAAGCGCGATTGCCGTCATCCTGGTCAAGTTCGTGGTCATGGGGCCTTTCTGCATTCCGCATGAGGCGCTCGATGACAACCTTCACCACCAGGGGCATTTCGCAGGCGCTCCCTATCTTGGGCATCCCGGGTATGGCTCGGTTGTCTACGACCCGGACCAGGACCCAAGCGCGATGGGGCGGACCTACTTCGGTGTCGGCGGCGTGGAGTGGAGCCACGATCGCGGCAGCGTGAGCCGAACCGGCGCCAGGCTACGGCTGGAAGGTCCGTACCGCTTCGGAATCGAGGCGCGCGGGTCCTACCTACGCGAGCACCTTGCTCGAGGGGGCACCGACGAAGTTGGAGTCGTGGTTGCGGATCTGCTCTACCGATTCGCACAAGGCGAGCACGCCCAGTTTCGTGCGGGTGCTGGTTGTCGCGCCTTGCTCGATCGCGGGTGGTCCACCGCGGGCGTCGATTTCGTGTATGGGCTAGAATTATTCCCGGCCAAGCCATACGCCGTCTCGCTTTCGATCGCGGGCGGCACGCTTGGCAGCACGACGGTGGTCGAGCCACGCGCCACGCTTGGGGCGGTCTTCAGGGCTTGGGAAGTGGATGTCGGCTACGCCGGCTTGAGGATCGGCCACGTGGATCTCGGCGGACCGGTGGTGGAGCTGAGACGCTGGTACTAGCGCGGGTGGAGGAGCGAGTCGGGTCGTGGCGCTGATCGCGCCAAGCGAGGGCACGATGATGCCGATCAGCTTTCAGACGTAGCGCGCGAGCCGCTTCGGAACCAGGTCGCCGCGCCTAGT
>JAHFBX010000094.1 GCA_023249815.1 Candidatus Eiseniibacteriota bacterium | reverse complement strand
GAAGAAGGGCGAGGCGAAGCCGGGCGACACCCCGAAGGAAGATCGCACGCCCGAGGGCGGCACGACCGCGGCCGGACCGGCGGCCAAGGTCTCCGAGGTCTCGACCAAGTTCGACTTCGTGCCGGGCGACAAGGTCATCCTCGCGGACGACTTCACGCAGGACGACCTCGGCGAGTTCCCGGTGAAGTTCAAGCCGATGATCGGCACGTTCGAGATTGCCGAATCGGCCGGCGAGCGCTGGCTCCGCGGCATGAGTAATGACGGCACCGTGCGCTTGCGCCTGCCAGACGCGCCATCGCTCCCCGAGTACTGGACGCTCGAGTTCGACTTCTATGGCGAGGAGCCGATGGAGGGCGCGCTGGTCGTGAAGGGCATGTCGAAGGATGACAACACGATCTGGGAAGCTACGTTCCCGCACGGCCAAAACATGTATTTCCGGACGGGTGAGTTCACGTCCGACACACCGCTCGACGGCGCGACGATCCCGGGCCGGCACCACGTCATGTTCATGGCGCGCGGCAAGGGCCTCAAGGGCTACGTGGACCGGCAACGGCTCGTGAGCATGCCCGAGATCTATGACCGTTGGGGTCCTCCCACGTCGCTCGACATCCGGCTGTGGGCGCAGAACAAGCCGAGGATCACGAACGTGCGCTTTGCCGAGGGCTGCAAGCCGGCGCAGGACATGCTCGCGACCGGCAAGCTCGTGACCTACGGCATCCGCTTCGCGACCGGGTCGGACGTCGTGCTGCCGGAGTCGGCGCCGGTGATCCGCCAGGTCGCCGCGTGGCTCGAGAAGAACCCAACCGCGAAGCTCACGATCACCGGGCACACCGACAACGTCGGCAGCGCGGCGAGCAACCTCGATCTCTCGAAGCGCCGTGCCGAGTCGGTGGCGAGGGTGCTCACCGAGCAGTTCTCGATCACCGCGGACCGGCTCACGCCGGCCGGCAAGGGCGACACGCAAGCGGTCGCGGACAACGCGAAGTCCGAGGGCCGCGCCATGAACCGTCGCGTGGAGTTCGCCAAGCTCTAGACGTCGGTGATGCGGGCTGCCACTCCCGTGGGGCCCGACCCCGAGAAGGCGACGTGGATCCGCAGACACGGTTGCCGGAGCGCAGTGATGCTCGACGGCGGGCGCTCGAGCCAGAGGGTCGTGCGCCGTGCGACCGGTGAGCTTGAGCGGTGGCCGAACCTGCGGCCGGTGCTGCTCGAGATGGTCGTCTGGCCGCGTGTGGATGCCCTCGCGACACGCGGCGCGGCTTCGACCGGCGTGCACGCGAGCACGGCACGCGTCTCGCTGGAGTGACGGGAGACGTGTCCCTGCGTACACGTTGAGTGCCCGAGCGCGCGCCTGACCGGCGCTTGACACTCCGGCTCACGCTCCGCACCATCGCCCGCCATCCACCCCTGGCCCCCGCCGGGCAGGCCGCATGGACGCCGCCAAGGAGGAAGCCACGGAACCGTTCTGGATCGCCCTCACGGTCGGCTTCGTCGTGCAGGGCTACAAGGGGATCGCGGCGTTCCTCCACACCCGGCGCTGGAACCTCCGCCGGTTCGTCGAGACGGGCGGGATGCCCAGCTCGCACTCCGCCTCGGTGGCGGCGCTCTCGACCGCGGTCGGCCTGTGGCACGGCTTCTACACGGCGCTGTTCGCGGTGACGCTCTACTTCAGCCTCATCGTCATGTACGATGCGGCCGGTCTGAGGCGCGCCGCCGGGCGCCAGGCCATGGTGCTCAACCGCTTGATCGACCGCCATTTCCAACACCCCGAGCAGGAAACCCAGCGGCTCATGGAGCTGCTGGGCCATACGCCGTTCGAGGTGTTCATCGGCGCCGCCCTCGGCGTGGGCAGCGCCATCGTGTGGCATCGGGTCCTACATCCATGAGCATGCTCGAGACGATCCACGCCCCGGCGGACATCAAGTCACTCGACCGCACGCAGCTCGCGGCACTCGCGGCCGAGATGCGCCACGTCATCATCCAGACCGTGGCTCGCAACGCCGGCCACCTGGCGCCCAATCTGGGCGTGGTGGAACTCACGCTGGCGCTCCATCGCGTGTTCGACTCGCCCACGGACAAGATCATCTGGGACGTGGGCCACCAGAGCTATCCGCACAAGCTGATCACCGGCCGCTACGAACAGTTCCACACGCTCCGGCAGGGGGGCGGGATCGCCGGCTACCCGCGCCGAGTCGAGAGCGAGCACGATCCGTTCGGCACGAGCCACGGCAGCACGAGCATCTCGGCGGCGCTGGGATTCGCGGCGGCACGGGATCTCAAGGGCGAGAAGCACCACGTGGTCGCCGTGATCGGCGACGGCGCGCTCACCGGCGGCATGGCGTTCGAAGGCTTGAACAACGCGGGCGAGCTGAAGAAGCGGCTCATCGTGATCCTGAACGACAACGAGATGAGCATCTCTCCGAACATCGGCGCCATCAGCCGCTACTTGACCAAGCTCACCACGAGCCGGCTCTATCGCGCGTTCGAGCGCGACGTCTGGGAACTCCTCGGCAAGCTGCCGCGCGGCGGCAAGCGCGCGCAGCTCGCGGCGCACCGGCTCAAAGAAGGCCTGCAGAACATGGTGGCGCCGGGCGTGCTGTTCGAGGAGCTGGGGCTCAAGTACTTCGGGCCCATCGACGGCCATGACCTTCCCGTGCTGGAGGAGACGCTGTCCGATCTGCGCCGCTTCGAGGAGCCGGTGCTGCTGCACGTCGTGACGCGCAAGGGCCGCGGCTACGGGCCGGCCGAGGGCGACGCCACGACGTTCCACGGCGTCGGCGTGTTCGATCCCGACACCGGCACGGCGAGCAAGGGTTCCAAGAAGACCTACTCGCACGTGTTCGGCGAGACGGCCGTGCTGATCGGCGAGCGTATCCCGCGCGCGGTGGCGATCACCGCCGCGATGACCGACAACACCGGGCTCAACAAGTTCGCGAAGACCTTTCCGGAGCGCTTCTTCGACGTGGGCATGGCCGAGGAGCACGCGGTCACGTTCTCGGCCGGGCTCGCGTGCGAGGGCCTGCTACCCCTGACCACCATCTACAGCACGTTCCTGCAACGCGCGTTCGACCAGATCATCCACGACGTGGCCGTGCAAGATTTGAAGATCGTTCTGTGCCTCGATCGCGCCGGGATCGTGGGCGACGACGGCGCGCCGCAGCACGGCGTGTTCGACGTGGGCTACCTGCGCATGATCCCCGGCACCGTCGTGATGCAGCCCATGAACGGCGCCGAGTTGCGCGACATGCTGTGGACGGCCGCGCACTGGAACGGCAAACGGCCGATCGCCGTGCGTTACCCGCGCTCGCCCATCCCCGACGAGTCGCTGCCGGAAGGCGATCCGCAGATGCTCGAGATCGGCAAGGCCGAGCAGCTCCGCGCCGGCGGGGACGTGGCGCTGATCGCACTGGGAACCATGGTGGCGCCGAGCCTCGCTGCGGCCGAGCTGCTCGCGGCGCAGGGCGTGTCGGCCACGGTGGTGAACGCGCGTTTCGCCTCGCCCGTGGACGCCGCGATGATCGGCGGCCTCGCGCGCTCCACGGGTCGCATCGTGACCGTGGAGGAGAACGTCATCGCCGGCGGGTTCGGGAGCGCGGTGAGCGAGATGCTGGACGCTCAGGGCATCTCGGCGTCGCTGCTACGATTGGGCGTCCCGGATGAGTTCGTGCTCCACGGCAAGCGCGACGCGCTCCTGAAGCAGCTCGGGCTCGACGCCGAGGGCATCGCCGCCCGCACGCTCGAGTTCGTCCGCCAGGCGCGGCACCAGTACACGTGAGCGCCGCGTCGCGGAAGCCCGGTCGCGAGGCGCGAGCTTGAGCGTACGCGGCCGCCGCATCGCCATCCTCGGCCACCTGGGCCGGGCGCAGGTGCGGCGCGAGGCGGTGCGGCTGCGCGATCGACTCGCCCGGAAGGGCGCAGTGGTGCGCCTCGAGCGCGAGCTCGCGGGCACCGTCGCCGAGTCAGGTGAGTCTCTGGCGGTGCTGGCGCGCTGGTGCCAGGTGATGGTGTCACTCGGAGGCGATGGCACCGTGCTCACCGCGGGCCGCGCGCTGGCTGGACAGAAGGGCGTGCTGCTCGCCGTGAACATGGGCGGCCTTGGATTCCTCGCGGCGGCAGAGGCACGCGATCTGGACGCGGCCGTGGACGCCGCGCTCTCCGGGCGCTGGGCCGTCGCGACCCGCACCGGGGTCGAGACCCGGATCCGGCGCGCGCGCGGCGGTCGAGCACGCCGCGTGGGCTTCGCTCTGAACGACGCGGTCATCCGCAGCGCCACCAGTTACTCGGCCATGCACATGCGCGTCTCTGCACTCGGGCACGACCTCGGTCACCTGGTGGCCGACGGCCTCATCGCGGCCAGCTCCAGCGGTTCTACAGCGTACTCGCTCTCGGCGGGCGGCCCGATGGTCGCGCCCAACCTCGACTCGCTCGTCGTGACGCCCGCGTGCGCCCATGCGCTCGGCAGCCGCTCGCTCGTGCTGGCACCCGGTTCGGTGGTGAACGTACGCGTCATGAGCCCGGGTGCGGCGCTGCTGGTGATGGACGGCCAAGAGACCGAGGACCTCGGCAAGGACGACGAAGTGGAACTGCAGCTCGCCCGCGACCGCGTGCGTGTGTTCGAGAACCCGGAGCGCCCGTTCCTGCGCATGCTGCAGGCCAAGCTCGGCTGGCAGGGGACGGAGAGACGGAGCCTGTAGGGCATGCTCGAACGCCTCATCATCCGTGACTTCGCGCTGGTGGAGCGTGCCGAGATCGTGTTCGGCCAGGGGCTGCACGCGGTCACGGGGGAGACCGGCGCCGGCAAGTCGCTCACCGTGGACGCGCTCGGGCTCGTGGTGGGTGGCCGCGGCGACGCCGACATCGTGCGCGAGGGCGCGAAGGCCTGCGTGGTCGAGGCCGAGTTCCGGCTCTCGGGCGAGGCCGCGAAGCGCGTCGCCGAGCTGTTGCGCACGTGGGATCTCGAACTCGAGGACGACGTGCTCATCTTGAGGCGCGAAGTCTCGGCCGAGGGCCGGAGCCGCGCCAGCCTGAACCAGGCGAGTGTCACGCTCGCGAACCTGAAGCGGCTGGGCGAGCAGCTCCTGGACCTGCACGGCCAGCACGAACATCAGAGCCTGCTCCGCGACGGCGCGGCGCTCACCACGCTCGACCGGTTGGCGGGGCTCGAAGTCGAGCGCGCGGCGTTCGCCGAGACGCTCGCGGCGCTGCGCGAAGCGGAGGGCGAACTCGCGCGCCTTCGCGAGTCACTCGCCACGTTCGCCGAGCGCCGCGACTACCTGGCTTCGGCAGCAGCCGAGCTGGAGGACGCGAAGCTCCGCGAGGGCGAAGAGGACGAGCTCAAGGCCGAGGCCGCGCGGCTCGCGCACGCGGACCGCCTGCGCGAACTCGCCACGCTCGCGAGCGAGCGCCTCGCCGAGGGCGATGCCGCGGCCGTGGACGCGCTGGGGGCGGCCCGCCATGCCATCGAACAGGCGGCGGCCTTGGACGGCACGCTCGACGAAGCACTCCAGCAATTGGGCGAGGCGAACATCGCGGCGCAGGAGGCCGCCCGCACGTTGTCGACTTACCTCGATCATCTCGAGGCCGACCCGCGCCGTCTCGAAGAAGTTGAAGCGCGCCGCGAACTCTACGCGCGCCTCGTGCGCAAGTACCGGCGGCCGCTCGCGGAGCTGCTCACGTGGCGCGACGAGCTGGCCGGCGAGCTCTCGCAGGGTGAGGACGCGGATGGCGCGCTCGCTCGCGCCGAGGAGCGCGTCGCAGTGGCGGAGACCACATGCCTCGCGGCGGGCAAGTCGCTCACACAAAGACGCCTGGCCGCCGCGCGTGAGTGGACCGCGGCGCTGGCCCGCGAGCTCAAGCCGCTCGGATTCCCGCACGCGAAGGTGGCGTTCGAGGTGGCCGCGGTGCTGGACGGGCGGCCGACGCCGCACGGACTCGACGACGTGCGGCTCTCGTTCACCGCCAACCCCGGCGAGCCGCCCCGGCCGCTGGCGAGGATCGCTTCCGGCGGCGAACTGTCGCGGGTCATGCTCGCGCTCAAGTCGGCGCTGCAAACCCGTGACCGCGTTGACCTTCTGCTCTTCGATGAAGTAGATTCCGGCATCGGTGGTGCTGTCGCACAGGCGGTGGGGGAACGCCTCCGCAACCTGGCACAGCATCGTCAGGTCATCTGCGTCACCCACCTGCCCCTGATCGCAGCCCTGGCCGAGCACCACCTGGCGGTGTCCAAGCACGTCGCCGGCGGTCGCACGACGGCCCGGGTGGCGGCGCTCGAGCGGGCCGAACGCGTCGAGGAACTGGCGCGCATGCTCGCGGGCGAGCGGGTCACGGAGACGACCCGCCGGCAGGCGCGCGAACTGCTCGCCTCGCCGACCGGGGGCCGGAACGCCTCTTGAGCGCCGACGCGGCGCTCGCGTGGCAATCCGGGTGAGCGCGTGAGGTCAGCCCGATCGGCGATCGTCACGCGAACGCGGTGAACCTGTCGCAGCACCACGCCGGAGGCGTGGCTCCCCGGATGCTCGTTCCCACCCGCGCCGAGTTCCACGCCCTCGCCAAGACCGGCAAGCTCGTGCCGGTGTACCGCGAGGTGTTCGCGGACCACGACACGCCGGTCTCCGCGTTCCGCAAGATCGACGACGGACCGTACGGATTCCTGCTGGAGAGCGTCGAGGGCGGCGAGAAGTGGGGGCGCTACTCGATCCTCGGCAGCAGGCCGTCGAGCGTGTTCATCGCCCGGGGCGGGAAGGCCGAGTTGCACGAGAACGGCCGCGTCACCGCGCTCAAGCGCTCGCCAGTGGACGAGCTGGCGAAGCTCCTGAAGTCCCACCAGGCCGTGGCGCTGCCCGGGCTGCCGCGCTTCTGCGGCGGCGCGGTGGGCTACCTCGCCTACGACGCCGTGCGCTGGTTCGAAAAGCTGCCGGAGCAGGCGAAGGACGAGCTCCACCTGCCAGACGCCGTGTTCCTGTTCGGCGACGTCGTGAGCGTGTTCGACAATCTCACGCATACCATGAAGGTGGTGACGCACGCGCGCGGCGGTGACGACCCCGACCAGGCCTACGACGCGGCCGTGGCGAGGCTCAATGCCGAAGTCGAGCGGCTGCGGAAGCCGCTCGCCTGGATCGAGCCGCCGGCGTGGGGAGAGGCGAGCGAGCCCAAGTCCACCGTCACGCGCGAGCAGTTCATGGCCGCGGTCGAGACCGCCAAGGAGCACATCCGCGCCGGCGACATCTTCCAGGTCGTGCTGTCTCACCGTATGAGCGCTGACGTCTCGCAGCCCCCGTTCGAGGGCTACCGTGCGCTGCGCGTCACGAATCCCTCGCCGTACATGTACTTCCTGAGGCTCGGCGAGTTCGCGATCGTGGGCAGCTCGCCCGAGGTGCTGGTCCGCCGCACCGACAGCGCGATCGAGGTGCGACCCATCGCTGGGACGAGGCCGAGAGGCCGAGGCCCTGATGAAGATCGCGCGCTCGAGGAGGAGCTGCGCGCGAACGAGAAGGAGCGCGCCGAGCACGTCATGCTCGTGGATCTCGGGAGGAACGACGTCGGGCGAGTCGCCGAGTACGGCACGGTCGAGACCAACGAGTACATGGCGGTCGAGCGCTACTCGCAGGTCATGCACCTGGTCTCGAACGTGCGCGGGCGGGTGAAGGGCGAGCTTGCGCCCCTGGATGCGGTGCGCGCGACTTTTCCGGCCGGGACCGTCTCAGGTGCTCCAAAAGTCCGCGCCATGGAGATCATCGACGAGCTGGAGCCTGTGCGCCGCGGCATCTACGCCGGCGCCGTGGGCCACTTCGACTACCATGGCAACCTGGACCTGGCCATCACCATCCGCACGCTCGTCTATGCGAACGGTCGCGCCTACTGGGGCGTGGGCGCGGGGATCGTGGCGGACTCGGACCCGCAGGGCGAATGGGACGAGACCACGGCCAAGGGCCGTGCGTTGTGGCTGGCGGTGCAGCGCGCCGAGCGGGGGGCCAGGTGAGTCGGGGGCGTGGTGTGACGCGGCGGCGTGAGGTGAGGACGTGATGATCGCGGTCATCGACAACTACGATTCGTTCACCTACAACCTCGTCCAGTACCTGGGGACGCTCGGCGCCGAGGTGACCGTGCGCCGGAACGATGCCGTCACCGTGAAGGAGCTGGCGGCGATGCAGCCCGACGGACTGGTGATCTCGCCGGGGCCGGGGGAACCGAAGGACGCGGGCATCACCGAGGACGCCATCCGCGGCCTCGCCGGCAAGGTGCCCATCCTCGGTGTGTGCCTCGGCCACCAAGCACTGGGCGAGGTGTACGGCGGCAAGGTCGTGCGCGCGCCGCGGCTCATGCACGGGAAGACGAGCCCGATCCTGCACAAGGGCAGGGGCCTGTTCGCCGGGCTCGACAATCCGTTCGAAGCGACGCGCTATCACTCGCTCATCGTCGAGCGCGACACGCTGCCGGACCTGTTCGAGGTCATGGCGTGGACGCCCGAGAACGAACTCATGGGCATCCGTCACAAGCAGCACGAGACCTGGGGCGTGCAGTTCCATCCCGAGAGCATCCTGACCACGTCCGGCATGAAGCTGATCGAGAACTTCCTCACCCTCTGCCGCCACACGGGGAGCACGCCCGCGTGATCAAGTCCGCCATCGCCCGAGCCGTCGCCCGCGAAGACCTGTCGCGTGACCTGGCCTGCGCCAGCATGGAGCAGATCCTCGCCGGGGAGGCCACCGCCGCCCAGATCGCCGCGCTGGCCATCGCGCTGCGCATGAAGGGGGAGACCGCCGACGAGATCACCGGCATGGCGAGCGCCATGCGCCAGCGCGTGCCACCGCTACGCACGCGGCGCGCGCCGCTCATCGATACCTGCGGCACGGGGGGCGGCGACACGGGAGGCGGCTCGAAGTTCAACATCTCGACGACCGTCGCCATCGTCACCGCGTCGTGCGGCGTGGCCGTGGCCAAGCACGGCAACCGCGCGGTGTCGAGCCGCACGGGCAGCGCCGACGTGCTCGAGGCGCTGGGCGTGCGGCTGGACCTGACACCCGAGAGCGCGGCCCGCTCGGTGGATCACCTCGGGATCACGTTCCTATTCGCGCC